>NZ_DHXG01000025.1:15066-27664 GCF_002413585.1 Paracoccus sp. UBA5162 | reverse complement strand
GGTTTGGCGGTTGAGGCAACACAGCTTTTCAAAAAAGGACGAAACAATGCGTAAGGTAAGTGTGGCAATGACATTGGGCCTGACGCTGCTGGTAGCGGCCTGCGGCCCGAATACCGCAACCCGCGCGACGACCGGCGCGGCAACGGGCGCCGTCGTCGGCGGGCCGGTCGGCGCCGTGGCGGGCGCGGCGCTTGGCGGCAGCGGCGCAGTCCAGGTCAAGTGATCCGGCCGAACTGTGGGTGAACATGGCCGGGATCGCTCCCGGCCAAGTTCCCTCAATTGACTGCGTTCTCCGTCTCGGCCGCCTGCCCGGCGGGCGGCGACCCGGTCCCGGCTTTCGCGGTTTCGACCCCCTCCGGACGGCCGACCAGGACAAAGCGCAACTGGTCCGGGTTCAGCAGACGCGCAGCGACGCGCTGGACATCCTCGGCGGTGACGGCCTCGACCTTCTGGTTGCGGGTGTTTACGTAGTCGATGGGAAAGCCCACAAGCTGCATCCCGGCCAGGATCCCCGCGATCTTGCCATTGCCGTCGAAACGCAGCGGATATTCCCCGGTCAGATAGGTCTTCGCATCCCGCAATTCCTGCTGGCTGACGCCATCCTTGGCCATCTTTTCCCATTCCTTGCGGATCAGGTCCAGAGCCTGGCCGATCGAGGCGTTCGAACCCTGCATCCCGCCAAGCCAGCGTTGACCATAAAGTCCGGTCGCGAGCCCCGTATAGATGCCATAGGTCAAGCCCCGCTTTTCGCGAAGTTCTTCCATCAGACGAGAACCGAAGCCGCCGCCGCCAAGAATGTGGTTGGCGACATAGGCGGCGAAGTAGTCCGGGTCGTCGATGGGCAGGCCCGGCCCATAGAAGCTGACCACGGTCTGCGGGCTGTCCCAGTCGATCACGGTCACGTCGTTGCCGAGGTTCAATTGCGCAGGTTCGGGCAGGGGGGCGGTGCCTTTTTCCGGAAGACCGCCCAGGATCCGGTCCAGCAGCGGTCCCAGTTCCTCGGGCGTGATATCGCCCGAGACGCCAACCACCACCCGGTCCCGCGCCAGAACGCGGTTCTTCGCGGCGACCAGATCCTGCCGCGTCAGCCGCGCCACGGATTCAGCCGTGCCATTGGCCGAACTGCCATAGGGGTGATCGCCAAAGGCCAGTTGCGCCAGTTTCTCGCTGGCAATGGATTGCGGATCGTTTGCGTTCGCGCGGATGATCGCCTGAACCTGACCCTTCACCCGGTCGATCGCATCCTGATCGAAACGCGGTTGGGTCAGCGCCTTGGCCAGCAGATCCGCGGTCGCGTCGCGATTCTCGGTCAGGGTGCGCATGTCGATGCTCAGCGCGTCCTGACTGCTGTCGAAAGAGATGTCGGCCCCCAGATCCTCGACCGCCCGTGCAAAGGCGGTCGAATCCAGCTTGCCCGCGCCTTCCTCCAGCGTGGCGGTCATCAGGTTGATCGCACCACGCTTGCCCGGCGCATCGAGACTGGTGCCACCCCTGAAGTCGAATTCCAGCGCGACGAAGGGGATCGAGCGATCCTCGACCAGCCACGCCTCGATGCCGCCGGGCGACGTGACCTTCTGGATCTCGATGGCCCAGGCCGGCAGCGCGATCAGGGTGGCGACGAGGGCGATGACGGCGCGGATCATCCTTCGATCTCCTTTTGCGTTTCGGCAGTGGCGGCGGCGGGCGGCGCGGCCGCGTCGCCTGGAACGGCTGCGGCGCTGGAATTGGCTGCCGTCTCGGCCGGCGGTGCGGGCAGCAGCCAGCCGGTGACGCGGGCGTCGCTGGTCAGCACCTCCTGCGCGGCCGCCATCACGTCCTGGGCGGTAACCGCCGAGAGGATGTCGGGCCAGTCGTTGACATCCTCGATGCTCAGCCCGGTGGCCAGACCCTGCCCGTAATCATAGGCCCGGCCCTGGGCGGAATCGCGGGCATAGATGCGGGCGGCGCGGATGCTGGTCTTGACCCGTTCCAGATCGGCCTTGTCCGGACCGGTCTTGAGGAAATCGGCCAGCACCTTGTCCAGTGCGGCCTCGGCCTTGTCGCGGGACAATCCTTGCGCGGGCATCATCGAGATGGTGAAATTGGTCGGATCGACCGCCAGTCCGTCATAGCTGGCCCCGGCCCAGATCGCCTTGCCCTTCAGCGCCAATTCGCGCCCCAGAACCGAGGTCTGCATCGATCCGCCCAGCAATTCGGCCAGCACCGTCAGCGCGGCAGCCCTGGCCTGGTCGCCCGGATTCCGCTCGGGCGCCAGGATCATGCGGGTCATGACCGGCTGGGGAACGCGGGGATCGACCATCTCCATCCTGCGCGGGCTGCGCTGCGTGGGTTCCTGCGGGCGGATACGGGGTGCGGCCTCTGCCTTGGCCGGAATGGGGCCGTAATATTTTTCCGCCAGCTCGCGGGCCTTTTCCGGGGTGACGTCACCGGCAAGGATCAGCACCGCCTCGCTTGGGGAATAATTGTCGTCATACCACTTGATTGCATCCTTGCGCGTCAGGTCCATCATCTCCTGCCGCCAGCCGATGACCGGGCGGCCGTAGGGATGGTTGTAATACAGCGTCGCGCTCTGTTCCTCGCCGAACAGGGCGCGCGGATCGCTGTCGGTCCGCTGGGCGCGTTCCTCCAGCACGACCTGGCGTTCGGCTTGCCAATCGTCCTCGCCGATCTTCAGGTTCGCCATGCGGTCTGCCTCCATCCTCATGATCAGGGGCAGGCGATCGCTGGCGATGCGCTGGAAATAAGTGGTGTAGTCGTAAGAGGTGAAGGCGTTGTCCATACCGCCATTGGCGGTCACGGTTCGGGACAATTCGCCGGGGCCCAACGTGTCGGTCCCCTTGAACATCAGATGTTCCAGATAATGCGCGATGCCGGATTTTCCGGGCGCTTCGTCCGCAGCGCCGATCTTGTACCAGACCATCTGGACCACGACCGGGGCGCGGTGATCCTCGATCACGACGGTCTCAAGCCCGTTGGGCAGGGTGAAGCTGCTGACGCCTTCCGGCATATCGGCCAGCGCCGGCAGCGCGGACAGCGACAAGGCAAGGGCTGCGGGCAAAGGGGCGCGGCGCATCGGGTCGGAACCTCCTCGTGTGGTGGCGGAAATCTGCCGCCCGCGCAGGCGGGGCGCAACCCGTCTCGCGGCATTGTGTGCGGCGCGACGCAGCGCGCTGTGGCCGATCGCGCCCACGCCGGCGAACGGCGCGGCGCCAGCCTGTGTTTCCGACCTCTACCCTGACAGCGCGACCGGCAGGCTCGTCGGGCCGTGGGCTTGCAGGCCGGTCTTCCATGTCGCCTCGCCTGCGGCCTCGATCCGCGTCGTCCGCGCCAGCAAGGCGTCAAACAGAACTTCCATGTTCAGCCGCGCCAGATTGTTGCCCAGGCAGACATGCGGACCGGCGCCGAAGGCCAGATGCAGGTTCGGCCTGCGGGTCACGTCGAACCGGTCCGGTCCCTCGAACGCCGCGGGATCGCGGTTGGCGCTGGCATAGAGCAGGCCGAACTTCGTGCCCCTCGGCCAATCTCGCCCGCAGATCGTCAGATCGACCGAGGCATAGCGGTGAAAGAAGGGCAGCGGCGCGGCATGGCGAAACATCTCTTGCACCGCCTGCGGCATCAGCGCGCGATCGGCGCGCAGCAGCGCCATCTGGTCGGGATGGGCCAGCAGCGCGGCCATGCCGTTGCCCATCGCGTCCACGGTCGAGCCATGGCCCGCGTGCAGAAGCTGCATCAGGGTCGAGATCACCTCGTCACCACTCATCTGCCCGCGGGCCTCGGCAAGGGTCAGGGCGCTGGTCAGATCGTCGCGCGGCCGGATCCGGCGCTGCGCGCACAGATCCCGCAACAGGTCGTGAAACAGCCGTGTCGCCTGCTCGGCCCGCGCCTTGCGCGCGGGGGTGCGGTTGCTGACGTCGAAATAGGTCACGACAGCCTCGGACCATTCCGTCATCTGCCGCGCCATCGCCGGGTCGGTGCCGATCAGGTGCCCGATCACCTGGCCTGGCAGGTCATGGGCCAGATCGGTCACGAAGTCGATCCGTTCGCGGGACAGCAGCGCGTCCAGCCGCGCGCCCAGATGGTCCGCAACCCAATCGCGCAGGCTTTCCAGCCGGGTCTTTGTGAAGAAGGGAAAGACCGCACGGCGCAGCCGGTCATGGTCGGCGCCGTCCAGCTCCAGCATCGAGGTCTGCACGAAGCGTTCATGAAACGGCATGTCGTGGAAATTCTCGGCCCGTCGCAGGCGGTCTCTGTCGCCGGGCGCGGCAAAGGCGGCGGCGCCCCGCACCATCCGCCGGTCCGAGGCGATGGCGCTTACATCGTGAAACCGCGCCGCGACATGGCCCTCGAATCCCGCCAGCCAGGGCAATTCGGGCAGCGCCCGGATCGCGGCATAGACCGGCCAGGGATCGCGGCCGAAATCCGGCGAGGCCGGATCGAAGCCCGGAACCATGGCGCGCCTACTTGGCCGCCGGGGCCGGCGAGGTCGAGGTCCGCGCGCCGGCGCGCTGCCAGCGGATCTGTTCCGCAGTGGCATCCAGCGCCATGCTGCGATAGGCGCGCTGATAGACCGAGGTGCCGAACAGGGCCTCCAGCGGGCGGCGGGCATTGCGCGACCGCCAGCGAAGATCCGCCTGCGCCAGTTCCGGGCGTATGTCGGGATTCGTGCCGGCCCGCCCGGCATAGGCCACCAGCGCCTGATCCGAAGCGGCGATGCCGCGGTCGTCCAGCCGCGCAGGATTGCCTCCAAGCGCGGCCACCGCATCGGCCTGCGGCGTCGGATCGGTGATGTTGGGCCCGCCCGGAGTCGGCGCCGGCAGAACGGCCAGATCAGGCGGCATCGACAGGGGTTTCGACGGCAGCACGGCAAATTCGTCGGGGCTGCTCTGACCTGCGCGAATGTTCATCAGACGCGGGTCGCCGCTGCACGCCGAAAGCCCGGCCAAGGCCGTAAATCCGATGATCAGCGCAAAAGCCCGCATATCCTGCCCCTTCGTCGTTTGGCTTCTTCTATCGCGAATTCTCGGCCCCGTCACGCGGCTTGTCGCCCCGCGCCCCGGGCCGCTTCGCGGCGGCGGACTTGCGCGCCTTGGTCCCGGTCGAGCCCTTTTTTTCCTGCGGCAGCAGAACCAGCACGATGGCGCCGGCGAAGATGCTGATATCGGCGATGTTGAAGCTGAACGGGTTGTCCCAGCCCGGCAGCGACATGTTGAGGAAATCGGCCACAGCGCCATAGCGCAGTCGGTCGATCACGTTGCCAATGGCTCCGCCGATCAGCAGACCGCCCGAGATCCGGGCCAGAAGCCCGGCATTGCTGCGCCGAAGCCAGATCCAGACCCAGATGCAGATCGCCACCGCGATTCCGATCAGAAGCCACCGCGTCAGGTCCCGGTCCGACGCCATCAGCCCGAAATTCATCCCCTGATTCCAAGCCATCCGCAAGTTCAGCCAGGGCGGCGCCACGTCGATCCGGCGCAGAAGGTCGAGGTTCAGCAGCTGCAGGACCCAGTATTTCAGCGCCTGGTCCAGCACGATGATCACGGTCGCAAGCCGGCCGGTCAGCCGCATGTCCGCCCGCGGCGGCGGTTTCGGTTTGCGCGGCCGGCGCGGTTTTCGGGCGGGTTTGGCGGGCGGTCTTTCCGCCTCGAAGGGCAGTTCGTTTTGCATCAGTGCCGGAAATGCCGTTGGCCGGTGAAAACCATGGCAAGCCCCAATTCATTCGCCGCCGCGATCACCTCGTCGTCGCGGACCGAGCCGCCGGGCTGGATCACCGCGCGGGCGCCCGCTTCTGCCAGGGCCTCGATCCCGTCGGCAAAGGGGAAGAACGCGTCAGAGGCCACGGCCGCGCCGACGGTCAGCGGCAGCGGCAGTTCAAGCGCCTGGGCCATGTCCTCGGACTTGCGGCGGCCGATCCGGGTGCTGTCCACGCGGCTCATCTGGCCTGCGCCGATGCCGACGGTCGCCTGGTCCTTGGCATAGACGATGGCGTTCGACTTGACGTGCTTGGCGACATTCCAGGCGAACAGCAGATCGGCCATCTCGGCCTCGGACGGCTGGCGGTCGGTCACGATCTTCAGCGCGTCGCGCCCGACATGGCCGTTGTCGCGCCCTTGCACCAGAAACCCGCCTGCGACCTGGCGATAGGTCATGCCGCCTTCGCCCGGGTCGGGCAGGCCGCCGGTGGTCAGCAGGCGCAGGTTCTTCTTGCCGGCAAAGACGCGCCTGGCATCCTCGTCGGCATCCGGCGCGATGACGACCTCGGTGAAGATCTTCACGATCTCCTCGGCGGTGGCCCCGTCCAGCGGGCGGTTCAGCGCCACGATGCCGCCAAAGGCCGAGGTCCGGTCGCAATCGAAGGCCCGGCGATAGGCGTCGATCGCGGTTCCGCCGCGCGCCACGCCGCAGGGATTGGCGTGCTTGACGATGGCGCAGGCGGGACCGTCGCCAGGGTCGAATTCGGCGACCAGCTCGAACGCGGCATCGGTGTCGTTGATGTTGTTGTAGGACAATTCCTTGCCCTGCCATTGCTTCGCGGTGGCGACACCGGGCCGCGCCTCTCCGGTCACATAGAACGCAGCCGATTGATGCGGGTTCTCGCCATAGCGCAATCCCTGCGCCAGCGTGCCCGCGAAGGCGCGGCGGCGCGGCGTGTCCTCGCCGATGGCCTTTGCCATCCAGGTGCTGACGGCGGCATCGTAGGCGGCGGTGCGGGCATAGGCGATCTGGGCCTGACGCTGGCGGAAAGCACAGGTGGTATGGTCGTCATTGGCGTCCAGTTCCGCCAGCAATGCGTCGTAATCCTGCACATCCACGATGACGCTGACAAAGCCGTGATTCTTGGCCGCCGCCCGGATCATCGCCGGCCCGCCGATATCGATGTTTTCGATGCAATCGTTGTAATCCGCGCCCTTGGCGACCGTTTCCTCGAACGGATAGAGGTTGACGACCAGCAGGTCGATCGGCTCGATCCCGTGCGCCTGCATCGCGGCCTGATGCTCCTCGTTGTCGCGCAGCGCCAGCAAGCCGCCGTGAACGGCCGGGTGCAGGGTCTTCACGCGACCGTCCATCATCTCGGGAAAACCCGTCACATCGGCCACATCGACGACGCCCAGCCCGGCCTCGCGCATGGCCTTGGCACTGCCGCCGGTGGACAGGATCTCGACCCCGCGCGCCTCCAGCTTGCGGGCGAAATCGATCAGTCCGGTCTTGTCCGAGACCGAGATCAGTGCGCGTTTCAGGGCGATGGGACGGGACATGGCGGACCTTGCATCTGGATCGTGTCGCCCACCTAGCGCCAAGGCGCAGGAAGGTCCAGCGCCACGGACGGCCTTCGCCCTCTTGGAAAATACCTTGCAGGGGGTCCGGGGGACGCAAAGTCCCCCGGCGGTCGCGGGACGCTGGGCAGGCTGCGGATCCGGGCGGGGTCTTGCCGTTTCCTGGCGCGGCCGAGGCGAACGGACTGCCTGCCCGCCGCAAGGCGCCGGAACTGGCGGCGGCGCGCCGTTTCCTACTGCAAATCGGCAAAGGCGTCTTGCAGGCGCGATACGGCCTCGGCCACGCGGGCGCGGGGGGTGGCGATGTTGAAACGCAGAAAGCTGTCGCCGCCCTTGCCGAAGGTGTGGCCATGATTGGCGGCGATGCGGGCGATCTTCTCGACGCGGGCGGTGAAATCCTCGGGCGTCATGCCGGTGCCCGAGAAATCGACCCAGGACAGATAAGTGGCTTCCAGCGGCATGGATCGCAGGCCCGGAATCGCGTTCACGCCCTCGTCGAACAGGCGGCGGTTGCCATCCAGATATTCGGTCAGCGCATCGACCCACGCCGCGCCTTCGGGCGAATAGGCGGCGGCGACCATGTCCGCGCCCATGAAGGCGGCCGATACGCCACGCGCCAGCAGCGCGCGGCGAACCCCTTCGCGCAGGGTATCGTCGGCGATGATGGCATTGCCGATATGGGCGCCGGCGATGTTGAAGGTCTTGGTGGCGGCGGTCAGGGTGATCAGCCGGTCACGCAGTTCGGGCGCGACCTTGGCGATCATGCTGTGGGTCTGGCCCGGCATCGTCAGGTCGCAATGGATATCGTCCGAGATCAGGATCAGATCGTGGCGGATGCAGAAATCGGCGACCTGGCGCAATTCCTCGTACGACCAGACGCGGCCGCCGGGATTGTGCGGCGAGCAGAGGATCAGGACTTTCTCGCGCCCGGTCAACAGGCTGTCCCAGTTGTCCCAATCCATCCGATAGAGGTCTTCGCGCAGGGCCAGTGGAAATTCGACCAGTTCGCGACGCGAGGCGCGAATGACGCGGGCGAAGGCGTGATAGACGGGCGACATCACGATCACGCCGTCGCCGGGTTCGGTGGTGGCGTCGATGGCCATGGCGACGCCATTGACCAGTCCCGCCGTGGTCAGGATCCACGGCGTCTCGATCTGCCAGCCATGGCGGTTTTCATGCCACCAGCGGATCGCCTCCAGATAGGGCGCATTGCGGCCGGGATAGCCGTAGATGCCGTGGTCGGCGGCGCGCTGGACGGCCCGCTGCACCGCCCGGGGCGGGCGGAAATCCATGTCGGCGACCCACATCGCCAGTCCGTCCGACGGCGCCACGCCATAGGTCATCTGCATGTCGTCCCATTTCGAGCAACGGGTGCCAACGCGGTCGATGATCTGATCGAAATCGGGTCGGGTCATGGCGGCTTTCCTGCTGGGGCGTTTCCGCCCTGCATACGCGGGTTGTTGCTTATGGTGAAGCCATCGCCTAAATCCACCGGCATGAGCCTGCGCACGATCCTGATCCATCCCGATCCCCGCCTGAAGAAGGTGGCCGATCCCGTCGCCCGCGTCACGCCCGAGATCGAGTCGCTGGCGGCCGATCTGCTGGCCACGATGTATGAGGCGCCGGGTGTCGGCCTGGCCGCGCCGCAGGTGGGGGCGGGGGTGCGGCTATTCGTGATGGATGCGAGCCGGGAGCCGGAGACCGAGAAACGTCCCATGGTGCTGATCAACCCCGAGATCACCTGGACCTCGGAGGCGCTCAACACCTATGACGAGGGCTGTCTGTCGATTCCGGATCAATATGCCGATGTCACCCGGCCGGCCCAGGTGCGGATGCGCTGGCTGGGACTGGACGGCGGGACACATGAGGAAGACTTCGACGGGCTGTGGGCGACCTGCGCCCAGCACGAACTGGACCACCTGAACGGGATCCTGTTCATCGACCACCTGTCGGCGGTCAAGCGGCAGATGATCACCCGCAAGATGGTCAAGCTGAAACGCGAGCGCGCCCGTGCCTGACATGGTGTCCCGGCCCGGCCCGCTGCGGCCCGCCTTGCCCGATCCGCTGGCGGGGGGCGTGGTGCGGCCGATCCTGTGCCATCCCGACCCGGCGCTGCGCGAGATCTGTCAGCCCTCGGGCTATCTGGGCGGGGCCGAGCTTGCCCGACTGGCCGCCGATCTTCTGGCCACGATGTATGCGGCCGAAGGGCGCGGGTTGGCCGCGCCCCAGATCGGGGTGCTGCGGCGGATCGTGGTCATGGATGCCGGCTGGAAGGACGGCGCGCCGGAACCCCTGATCCTCTGCGATCCCGAGATCCTGGTCCGTTCGGACCAGCAGGACATGGCCGAGGAGCGCTGCCTGTCGATCCCCGGACGGGCGGTCGCCGTGCCGCGTTCGGTCGCGGTCACGATGCGCTGGTATCGGCTGGACGGCAATCTGGTAAGCCGCGAATTCAATGGCTGGGCCGCGCGGATCGCACAGCACGAGGCGGATCATCTGGACGGGCGGCTGATCCTGGACTGGGCATGAGCGTGCGGCCCGTCATCGCCTACGCCGATCCGCGCCTGCATCGCGCGGCCGAACCGATCGGGGCGGTGACCGAGACGGTGCGGATGATCTGGGACGACATGGTCGACACGATGGAGGCAATGCCGGGTGTGGGCCTTGCCGCGCCGCAGATCGGGATCATGCTGCGGCTGGCGGTGGTCGATGCTTCGGACCGACGCGGGCAGGCGGTGCTGATGGCCAATCCCGAAGTGCTGCACGAAAGCGTGCAGATGCGCGATCACGACGAGGCCAGCCCGAACCTGCCCGGTGTCTTTGCCCGGATCAGCAGGCCGCGCGCCGTCACGGTGCGGTTCCTGAATCCGGATGGCGCTGTGGAGGAACGCGATTTCGTCGGCCTCTGGGCGACCAGTGTGCAGCATCAGATCGACCATCTGGACGGCAAGGTCTATGTCGACCATCTGTCGCCGCTGAGGCGGAAGATGCTGGTTCAGAAATCGGCAAAGCTGGCGCGCCGGGGATAGCCCGGGGACTGCGCCCTCCGGATCCCCTTGCGGGATATGAGACGACCAAAGCAGGAGGCGGGAATGCGCGTCATTTTCATGGGAACGCCGGAGTTTTCGGTTCCGGCCCTGCGCGCGGTGGCGGCTGCCCATGAGGTGGTGGCAGTCTATTCCCAGCCGCCGCGCGCGGCGGGACGAGGGCAGAAGCCGCGACCCTCGCCGGTGCATCGCGTGGCCGGGGAATTGGGGATCGCGGTGCGGGTGCCCGAGCGGTTGCGTGATACCGAGGCGCAGGCGGCCTTTGCCGCGCTCGAGGCGGATGTCGCGGTCGTGGTCGCCTATGGGCTGATCCTGCCGCAGCCGATCCTGGATGCGCCGGGATTCGGCTGCCTGAACATTCATGCCTCGCTGCTGCCACGCTGGCGCGGGGCCGCCCCGATCCAGCGCGCGGTGATGGCGGGCGATGCCGAAACCGGTGTCGCGGTCATGCAGATGGAGGCCGGGCTGGATACCGGGGCTGTCCTGGCCGAGGCGCGGACCGCCATAGGGCCCGAGGAGACCGGCGCCGATCTGCATGACAGGCTGGCCGTGATGGGCGCGGAACTGATCGTCGATGTGCTTGGACGGCTGCCCTTGCCGGCGGTCGCGCAGCCCGCGGAGGGCATGACCTACGCCGCCAGGATCGACAAGGCCGAGGCGCGGATCGACTGGACCCGGCCGGCCGTCGAGGTGGACCGTCTGATCCGGGGCCTGTCGCCCTTTCCCGGCGCCTGGTGCGAAATCGCGGGCGAGCGGGTCAAGCTGCTGCGGTCGCGGCTGGCGCCCGGACAGGGCCTGCCGGGCGCGGTGTTGTCGGGATTTCGTGTCGCCTGCGGCGAGGGGGCCGTCGAGATCCTCGAAGCCCAGCGTCCTGGCAAGCGCCCGATGCCGGCCCCCGAGATGCTGCGCGGACGGGCGCTGCCGCAAAGGCTGGGCTGAAGGCGGCGCCCGCCGCCCTTCGCGCCCGATCGTGGCGGGGGCTTGTCCCCCGCCCGGCGGACGCGAACGCCGTCGCGGGACGCAAAAGGCGGTGACGCTGCCTCAGATTGCGCCGTGGCAATGCTTGAACTTCTTTCCCGAACCGCAGGGACAGATATCGTTGCGCGAGGGATTCCCCCAGGTCGCGGGATCGGCTTCGTCGAAACCCTCGACCAGCGGTTCGGGCTTGTCGGCATCGTCATCCGACCGATGTTCGTCGCCGTGCTCCATCGTCAGATGTTCCTGTCCCGCCTTCTGCTGCTCGACCATCTGGCGCAGCATTTCCTCGCGCTCTGCATCGGTCAGCGGGCGGATCTGGGCCAGACGCTGGGTCACGTCGAAGCGCAGCCCGTCCAGCAACGTCTCGAACAGCTGAAATGCCTCGGTCTTGTATTCCGACAACGGATCGCGCTGCGCGTAGCCGCGAAAGCCGACCACCGAACGCAGGTGTTCCAGCGTCACCAGATGGTCGCGCCATTTCTGGTCGATCATCTGCAACAGAACCTGCTTTTCGATATTGCGCATGTTCTCGGGCCCGAAACCCTGTTCCTTCTCGGCCATGTAGGTGTCGGTGGCTTGCTCGATCCGCTCGCGCATCGCCTCCTGATCGACGCCCTCCTCCTCGGCCCATTCGTCCACGGGAAGGTTCATGTTCAGCCGTTCCCGCACCGCCGCCTTCAGGCCCTCGGTATTCCACTGGTCGGCATAGGATTTCGGCGGCAGGAACTCGTCGACGATGTCCTCGATGACCTGATGGCGCATGTCGGCGGCGATCTCGCCGACCTCGTCGCTGTCCATGATCTCGCGGCGCTGGCTGAAGATGGCCCGGCGCTGATCGTTCATCACGTCATCGAATTTCAGCAATTGCTTGCGGATGTCGAAGTTTCGGCCCTCGACCTTGGCCTGGGCGCGTTCCAGCGACTTGTTCACCCAGGGGTGGATGATCGCCTCGCCTTCCTTCATGCCCAGGCTGGACAGCACCTTGTCCAGACGTTCCGACCCGAAGATCCGCATCAGGTCATCGTCCAGCGACAGGAAGAACAGCGACCGCCCGGGATCGCCCTGCCGGCCCGACCGGCCACGCAACTGGTTGTCGATGCGGCGGCTTTCATGGCGTTCGGTGCCAAGGACGAACAGCCCGCCCGCATCCAGGACGCGCTGCTTGTCGGCGGCGTGTTCGGCCTCGATCCGGGCGCGCAACTCGTCGGGGTTGGCGTCGGGATCGGCATTCAGCGCCTCCATCACCTTCATGTCGACATTGCCGCCCAGCTGGATGTCGGTGCCGCGGCCGGCCATGTTGGT
>NZ_DHXG01000025.1:13580-14759 GCF_002413585.1 Paracoccus sp. UBA5162 | reverse complement strand
CCGGCCATGTTGGTGGCGATGGTGACGGTGCCGGGCTTGCCGGCATCGGCGACGATCTGCGCCTCGGCCTCGTGCTGGCGGGCGTTCAGGACGTTGTGGGGGATGCCGTCCTTTTGCAGCAGCGCCGACAGCATCTCGGATTTCTCGATGCTTGTGGTGCCGACCAGCGTCGGCTGGCCCTTGTCATGGGCCTCCTTGATCGCCTCGATCACGGCGCCGTATTTCTCGGTCGCGCTGCGATAGACGCGATCATGTTCGTCGAGGCGCTGGATCGGCCGGTTGGTGGGCACCTCGACCACGCCCAGCTTGTAGATTTCGGCGAATTCGTCGGCCTCGGTGCTGGCGGTGCCGGTCATGCCGGCCAGCTTGTCATAAAGGCGGAAATAGTTCTGGAAGGTGACGCTGGCCAGGGTCACGTTCTCGGGCTGAATCTCGACGCCCTCCTTGGCCTCGATCGCCTGATGCAGCCCGTCCGACAGGCGGCGGCCCTTCATCATCCGGCCGGTGAATTCGTCGATCAGCATCACCTCGCCGTCGCGAACCATGTAATGCTGGTCCTTCAGAAACAGCTTGTGGGCGCGCAGGGCCTGGCTGGCATGGTGGACGATGGTGGTGGATTCGGGGTCATAGAGGGTCTGGCCCTCGGGCAGAACACCGTCTTCCGACAGTTTCTGTTCCAGCAATTCGTTGCCTTCCTCGGTGAAGGTCGCATTGCGGGTCTTTTCGTCCAGCTTGTAATGTTCCTCGGTCAGCAACGGGATGTATTTGTCCAGCACGCGATACAGTTCGCTTCGGTCCTGCGACGGCCCCGAGATGATCAGCGGTGTCCGCGCCTCGTCGATCAGGATCGAATCGACCTCGTCCACGATGGCGAAATTGTGACCGCGCTGGACCATTTCCGCGACCGAGCCCTTCATGTTGTCGCGCAGATAATCAAAGCCCAGTTCGTTGTTCGTCGCATAGGTGACGTCGGCGGCGTATGCGTCGCGCTTTTCGGGTTCGGGCTGGAAGGGATAGACGACACCGGTGGTCATGCCCAGATGGGCAAAGACCTTGCTCATCCATTCGGCATCGCGCTTGGCCAGGTAGTCGTTGACGGTGACGATATGGACGCCCTTGCCGGACAGCGCGTTCAGATAGGCGGGGAAGGTGGCAACCAGGGTCTTGCCCTCGCCGGTC
>NZ_DHXG01000025.1:630-13273 GCF_002413585.1 Paracoccus sp. UBA5162 | reverse complement strand
GCCCTCGCCGGTCTTCATTTCGGCGATATTGCCCTGATGCAGGAAGATCCCGCCCATCAGCTGCACGTCGAAGGCGCGCAGGCCAAGCGCGCGGCGCGCCGCCTCGCGGCAATTGGCAAAGACCTCGGGCAGGATCGCGTCAAGGCTTTCGCCGTCCCTGACGCGGTTCTGGAACTCGCGGGTCTTCTCGATCAGCCCGTCATCGGACAGCGCCTTGAAATCCTCTTCCAGCGCGTTGATCCGGGCAACCAGCGGCCGGGTCGATTTAACCTTGCGGTCGTTTGGCGTGCCAAAGACCTTCTTCGCCATAGAACCAATGCCGAGCATGTCACCTTCGCAATCACGTTGTTGGGAAAGGCTGTCAGAAGCGGGCCACTTGCCCCCGCCTTCCGCATTGCCGTATCAGGGGGCCGAACGAAGCCGGCGGCGGCACCTTCCGCGTTCCGTGGGGATTTATGCCTCGTCCGCCTGACTGTCAACGCTGGCCCGGTCCCGGGATGGGGCCGCGCCGCGACATGCAAAGGAACTTCCATGCTGAAACGTTCGATTCTTGCGGCCGTCATCGCGGCGCCTCTGATGGTTCCCGCCCTTGCCATGGCGCAGGATCAGACCGCCGACACGGTCGTTGCCACCGTCAACGGGCAGGACATCACGCTGGGCGAGATGATCGTGATGAAGCAGACCATGCAGCAGGATCCGCAGACCGCGAACATGCCCGACCAGGCACTCTGGGACATGATGCTGGACCAGTTGATCCGTCAGGCCGCCGTGGCCGAAACCGGCACCGAGAGCGCAGGCGTCCGCGCCCAGATCGAGTTGCAGAAACGCAACGTTCTGGCCGCCGAGGCAGTCGGCAAGATCGCCGAGCCGCAGCCCGGCGAGGACGAGGTCAAGGCCGCCTATGACAAGCTGTTCGGCAATGCCGAGGCGAAGACGGAATATTCGGCCGCCCATATCCTTGTCGACAGCGAGGACAAGGCCAAGGATCTGAAGAAGCAACTGGATGAGGGCGCCGATTTCGGCAAGTTGGCCGAAGAGAATTCGACCGGTCCCAGCGGGCCGAACAAGGGCGATCTGGGCTGGTTCACCGCCGATCAGATGGTGCCGGAATTCTCGGACGCCGTGAAGGGGCTGGAAAAGGGCCAGGTCTCGGATCCGGTCCAGACGCAGTTCGGCTGGCATGTGATCAAGCTGAACGACACCCGCGTGAAGGAAGCCCCGAAGCTGGACGAGGTCAGGGATCAGGTGGTGCAGATGGTGCGGCGCCAGAAGGTCGAGGCGGCGATCGAAAAGATCACCTCGGATGCCAAGGTTGAAAAGACCGAGGGGCTGGATCCGGCGCTGCTGAACGAGACCGCCCTTCTGGACGCGCAATGATGGGCAAGGCGGGGCAACCTGTCTCGCCGCTGGCTCCGGCGCGCTTTCCCGATCTGCCGGTCATTGCCGGCGTCGAATTCGCCAGTGGCGCGGCCGGCGTCAAGTATCAGGGTCGCACGGATGTGACCCTGATCCGCATCGCGCCGGGATCCGCGATCGCCGGGGCCTTTACCCGGTCCTCGACGCGGGCCGCCTGCGTGCTGGACAACCAGGCCAAGCTGGCCTCGGGCGGCGACGCACCCGACGGCGCGGCGATCATCGTCAATTCCGGCAATGCCAATGCCTTCACCGGCGCGCGTGGGCAGGAATCGGTCGATGCCGTGACCGGCGCCGTGGCAAGCGCGCTGAACATGCCGGCAAGCCGGGTGTTTTCATCCTCGACCGGCGTGATCGGCGAGCCGCTGCCGCATGAACGCATCCTCGCGATCATCGACAACCTGAAGGCCGGGCTCAGCCGGCGCGGGATCGCCGATGCCGCGCGCGCGATCATGACCACAGATACCTTTCCCAAGGGGGCCTCGGCCATCCTGCCGGGCGAAGGCGGCGAGATCCGCATCGCCGGGATCGCCAAGGGGTCGGGCATGATCGCGCCCGACATGGCGACGATGCTGGTCTATCTGTTCACCGATGCCAAGATCGCGCCCGATCTGTTGCAACAGGCGCTGTCATCGGGGCTGGAGACGACCTTCAACGCGATCACGGTGGACAGCGATACCTCGACCTCGGACGCGCTGATTCTGGCCGCGACGAATCAAAGCACGGCCGCGCCGATCTCCTCGCTGGAGGATGTGGCCGGAATCGCCTTTGTCAACGCGCTGCACGATGTGATGCGCGATCTGGCGCATCAGGTGGTGCGCGACGGAGAAGGGGCGACGAAATTCGTCGAGATCCGGGTCACCGGCGCGGTGTCGGACGCCGAGGCCAGAACGATCGCGATGTCCATTGCCAATTCTCCGCTGGTCAAGACCGCCATCGCCGGCGAGGACGCCAATTGGGGCCGCATCGTCGCGGCCGTGGGAAAATCGGGGGCCGAGGCCGACCGCGACCGGCTGACGATCCGTTTTGGCGACATGGTTCTGGCCGAAAACGGCTGGCGCGCGCCCGATTACGACGAGGCGAAGACCAGCGCCTATATGAAGAACCAGGATTTGCTGATCGGCGTCGATCTGGGTCTGGGCCAGGGTTCGCGCACCGTCTGGACCTGCGACCTGACCCATGGCTATATCGACATCAACGCCGATTACCGGTCGTGAAGACCGTTCTGGTCGCCGCTGTCGCGCTGATCGACCCGGACGGGCGGGTGCTGCTGGCGCAGCGGCCCGAGGGCAAGTCGATGGCCGGGATGTGGGAATTTCCCGGCGGCAAGGTCGAGCCCGGCGAGACGCCCGAAGCCGCGCTGATTCGCGAATTGCACGAGGAACTGGGGATCGAGACGTGGAATTCCTGCCTCGCCCCGCTGACCTTTGCCAGCCATGCCTATGACGGTTTTCATCTGCTGATGCCGCTTTATGCCTGCCGCAAATGGCAGGGAATCGCCCGCCCCCAGGAGGGGCAGAGGCTGGCCTGGGCGCGGGCGCGTGATTTGCGCAGCTACCCCATGCCTCCGGCCGATATTCCCCTCATTCCGATGCTTCAATCGTGGCTTTGAGGCCGCATGTCGCCCGAAATCGATGAAAAACTGCATCCGAAAGTGCCAGATTCGGCAGTTGTTACTTCTTTCTTAACCATTTCGTGACAGCTTGGGGTCAGAGGCAGCAGAGGACTTGACATGATACGCACGATCTCGATCGGCGGATATATCCTGATCCAGGGGTTGTTCGAACGCATGATGCCGAATGGCAACGCCGTGGTTCGGGTCGGTTCGCGAACCTATGAGGGCAAGCCGGTCGGCGCTTGACGGCCCGCGACCGTGAAGGCCGGCCGATCCAATCAGAGAGACCGAGTCAGAAAAGGGCGGCCTTGGTGCCGCCCTTTTCCCGTTTTCCATACACAGGCGCGAAAGGCTACAGCTTGCGCTCGACCTCTTCCCGCTCGAAAATCTCGATGACATCGCCCGGACGGATGTCGTCGTAATTCTCGAAGGCCATGCCGCATTCCTGGCCGGACTGGACTTCCTTGACCTCGTCCTTGAACCGTTTCAGCGTCTTCAGCGTGCCTTCGTGAATGACCACGTTGTCGCGCAGCAGACGCACCCCGGCACTGCGGCGGGCAATGCCTTCGGTGACCAGGCAGCCCGCGACCTTGCCGACGCCCGTCACCTTGAAGACCTCGCGAATTTCGGCGTAACCGATGAAGTTTTCGCGAACCTCGGCCGAAAGCAGACCCGACGCCGCCGCCTTGATGTCATCCACGAGGTCATAGATGACCGAGTAATAGCGGATTTCGACGCCCTTCTGATTTGCGCCGTTGCGCGCGGGCGCGTTGGCGCGCACGTTGAAGCCGATCACGGGGGCATTGCTTGCCTCGGCCAGGCCGATATCGGATTCGGTGATCGCGCCGACGCCGTAATGCAGCACGCGGACGCGCACCTCATCGTTGCCGACCTTTTCCAGCGCCTGCACGATCGCCTCGGCCGAACCCTGCACGTCGGCCTTCACGACCACCGGCAGTTCGGCCACGCTTTCGTCGGCCTTGGCCTTGGCCATCAGCTGTTCCAGCGTGGTCGCGGCACCGGCGGCGGCGCGCTTGTCCTTGGCGGCCTGGCTGCGGTAATCGGCGATCTCGCGGGCCTGGGCCTCGGTGTCGACCACGTTCAGCACGTCGCCGGCCTCGGGCGTGCCGTTCAGGCCCAGCACTTCGACAGGGACCGAAGGACCGGCCTCTTCCACACGATCGCCCTTGTCGTTGATCAGCGCCCGGACCTTGCCCCATTGCTCGCCCACGACGAAGATGTCGCCGCGCTTCAGCGTGCCGTTCTGGACCAGAACCGTCGCCACCGGGCCGCGTCCCACGTCAAGCTGCGCCTCGATCACCGCGCCCTGTGCGGCGCGGTCGGGATTGGCCACCAGTTCCAGGATCTCGGACTGGAGTGCTATGGATTCCAGCAATTGATCCAGGCCCTGTCCGGTCTTGGCCGACACCTCGACATCCTGCACATCGCCTGACAGCTTCTCGACGACCACCTCGTGATGCAGCAGCGCGCTGCGCACCTTGTCGGGATCGGCGTCGGGCTTGTCGACCTTGTTGATCGCGATGATCATGGGGACGCCGGCCGCCTTGGCGTGATTGATTGCCTCGACGGTCTGCGGCATCACGGCGTCATCCGCCGCCACGACCAGCACGACGATATCGGTGACATTGGCGCCGCGCGCCCGCATCGAGGTGAAGGCGGCGTGGCCCGGCGTGTCGAGGAAGGTCAGAATCGCGCCCGAATCGGCCTTTACCTGATAGGCGCCGATATGCTGGGTGATGCCGCCGGCCTCGCCCGAGACGACGTTGGCATGGCGGATCGCGTCAAGCAGCGAGGTCTTGCCGTGGTCCACATGGCCCATGATCGTGATGATCGGCGGGCGCGGTTGCAGATCCTCGGCCTTGTCCTGAACCTGGTCGATGACCTGTTCGACATCGGAATCGCTGACGCGGACGGCCTTGTGCCCGAATTCCTCGATCACCAGTTCGGCGGTATCGGCGTCCAGCGGCTGATTCATGGACACCATCATGCCCATCTTCATCAACGACTTGACCACATCGGCGGCGCGTTCGGCCATGCGGTTGGCCAGTTCCTGCACCACGATGGTTTCCGGCAACTGCACGTCGCGCGCCACCTTTTCGGGGCGGGATTGCTGGCCCATCGCCTTCTGGCGGGCGCGTTCCTGCTTGCGCTTCATCGCCGCCATGGATCGCTGGCGGCCACCTTCGCCACCGCTCAGCGCCTGGTTCAGCGACAACTTGCCCGAGCGGCGGTTGTCGTCGCGACCGCCCTTTCCGCGCGCGTCGCCGCGATCAGCGCCGCGGTCGGCGCGGTCGCGGTCGGATTTGCGCGGTCCGCCGGCCGACACGCCCTTGGTCTCGGCGCGTGCGGCGGCAGCCTCGATGGCAGCCTGATCGGGCGTAGCGGCGGCGGTTGCCGGGGCCTTTTCCTTCTTCGGTTCGTCCTTGCGCCTGGCCTTTTCCTCGGCTTCGCGGGCGCGGCGGGCATCCTCTTCTTCCCTGGCCTTCAGGGCTTCCTCGCGTTCGCGATCCTCACGCTCCTTGGCCTCGATTTCGGCGCGGCGGCGTTCGCGTTCCTCCTCGCGGGCCTTTTCGTCGGCCTCTCGGGCGGCGGCCTCGTCGGCCTCGCGCGCCTTGGCGGCGGCAAGGGCCTTCAGGCGGCGCTCCATCTCGGCTTCCGAGATCCCGGCAGGGCGTCTGGACGGATCACCGGCATGTTTCGCGACGATGGGCGATTTCGGCTTGTCGCCAGCGCCGCCCTGCACGTTGGGGGTCTTTGGCACCACGACACGCTTGCGCTTGGTTTCCACCAGCACGCTCTTGGTGCGGCCATGGCTGAAACTCTGCTTGACCTGACCCGAGCGGCCGCTGCCGCCCAGCCCGAGGGTCGATTTTCCGTCTTTGTCGCTCATCTGCGTCTTCATTCCTTCCCGACGGCCGAATTGCCGCCGTCATGCCCGCGCAGACCCGTCAGTCTGCCGGCTTCCAAGATCACCTTGTCCGTCAGGCCACCCGCCGCAAGCGCGCCGTGTATGACATGATCGCGCCCGAAGGACAAACCCAATTCTGATGCGGTCAGGCAGCCGAACCAGCGCCCGCCGGTCGGCGTCCACAGCTTGCCCTTGCCGCGCTCCGAGCCGTCGCTGGCCTGAAGCAGAACCTTGGCCCGCCCCTCGGCCAGCCAGCCCTTGACCTTCTCGAACCCGGCCACCGCACGACCCGATTTGCGGGTCAGCGAAATCAGGTCCACGACGCGCCGCGCCAGACCGGCCTCGACCAGGTCCGCCAGGCCGTCCGGCGCCCCGACCCGGGCCCTGGCGCCGCGCGAGAAAAGCCCCTTCGCCGCCGCCTTTGCGATGGCGGCGCGGTCGGCCGTGACCCAGATGCCGCGGCCCGGAAGCTTTTCGGCCAGATCCGGCACCACCTGTCCGTCGGGACCGGCAACGAAACGGATCAGACCGGCCTTGGGCTGGACCTCGCCGGTGACGATGCAGCGCCTTTCGGGCTCATCTCGTTCCTTGATGCGACCACCGCGGCTCAAGCGGGACAATCCGGGGCGTCACGCCCCGGCCTCCTCTGCGGTTTCGCCTTCGGCCGTATTGGCAGACGCGGCGACCAGTTCGTCCGGATCGACCCAGCCCAGCATGACGCGGGCCGTCATCACCATCGTCTGCGCCTCCTCCAGCGAGACCTCGAAAGGCTCCAGAAGCCCCTCATCCTTGACGCGCTGGCCATTGACCGTGGTCCAGCCGCCGGCCAGTTCCCAATCGGCGCAAGTGGCAAAGTCTTCCAGCGTCTTCACGTCATCCTTTGCCAATGCCTCGACCATCTGGGGAGTGAGCCCCTCGAAGTCAATAAGGCTGTCCTCGGCACCCAGGGCGCGGGCATTCTCCAGTGCGGCCTTGGCGCGGGCTTCCAGCACGTCGCGGGCGCGCGCCTGCAATTCCTCGGCCGTGCCCTGGTCCACGCCGTCGATGGTCAGCAGCTCGTCCTGGTCGATATAGGCCACCTCTTCCAGATCGGTGAAGCCTTCGGCGACCAGAAGCTGCGCGAAGAATTCGTCCAGATCCAGCGCCTCCATGAACAGCGCGGTGCGGGCGTTGAACTCGGCCTGACGGCGCTTCGATTCCTCTTCCTCGGTCAGGATGTCGATATCCAGACCGGTCAGCTGGCTGGCCAGGCGAACATTCTGGCCGCGACGGCCGATGGCGAGGCTGAGCTGTTCATCCGGCACCACGACCTCGATCTTGTTGGCGTCCTCGTCGAAGACGACCTTGCTGACCTCGGCCGGTTGCAGGGCGTTCACGAGGAATGTCGCCTGATCATCGTTCCACGGGATGATGTCGATCTTCTCGCCCTGCAATTCGCCGACCACGGCCTGCACGCGAGAGCCACGCATCCCCACGCAGGCACCGACCGGGTCGATGCTGTTGTCATAGCTGATGACCGCGATCTTGGCGCGGCTGCCCGGATCGCGGGCCACGGCCTTGATCTCGATGATGCCATCGTAGATTTCCGGCACCTCCATCTTGAACAGTTCCGCCATGAATTGCGGATCGGTGCGCGACAGGAAGATTTGCGGCCCGCGGGTCTCGCGGCGCACGTCCTTGACATAGGCGCGGATGCGGTCGTTCGGGCGATAGCTTTCGCGGCCGATCTTTTCGTTGCGGCGCAGGATCGCCTCTCCACGACCGATGTCGACGATGATGTTGCCGTATTCCTCGCGCTTGACGATACCGTTGATGATCGTGCCGGCGCGGTCCTTGAATTCCTCGTATTGGCGGTCGCGTTCGGCCTCGCGGACCCGTTGCAGGATCACCTGCTTGGCCGATTGCGCGGCGATGCGGCCCAGATCGACGGGCGGAACCTGCTCCTCGAACACGTCGCCGGGCTGCGGCGCGCCCGAGAAATCCTCGATCGCGGCACCATCGCGGATCCAGAGGGCGCGCCCGTCCCCGGGCGCCTCGAAATAGGGTTTGGCCTGCGCCGGGGTAAGCTGCGCCTGATAATTCTCAAGCTCTTCCTCGTCCACGACGGTCCGGGCGCGGGTGAAGGTGGCATTGCCGGTCTTGCGGTCGATCTTGACGCGGATGTCCATCTCGGACCCGTAGCGCGACTTGGCGGCGCGGGCGAGGCTGTCCTCCATCGCCTCGATGACCAGTTCCGGCTCGATCATCTTCTCGCGCGCGACCGCCTCGGCGGTTTGCAGAAGTTCCAGCTGATTGGCAGAGGTGATCGCCATCACTTACTCCTTGGTATCGGCGCGCTCGGCGCCCTCGTTTTCGTCGGTTCCGCCATCGTCTTCGGTTTCCACCGCGTCAAAGGCGCTTTCGTCCAGGTTGTCGATCGCGATTCCGGCCTCTTTCTTCTGGCGCAGCATTTCGCGGATCAGTTCGTCCGTCAGCACCAGTTTCGCATCCGAGAGCCAGTCGAAATTCAGCCCGATCGTCTGGATCTCGCCGGCCTCTTCGATGTTCAGCAGAACCTCGTCGCCCGCATCGCCCGATTCGACGCCCGCCAGCACGCCCTTCCAGCGTTTGCGGCCGTCGATCGGCTGGTTCGTCTCCAGCTTGGCCTCATAGCCCTCGAAGGTCGCGAAATCCTTCAGCCGGGTCAGCGGCCGGTCGATTCCGGGGCTGCTGACCTCCAGGTGATAGGCGTCCTCGATCGGATCCTCGACATCCAGCGTGGCACTGACCGCGACCGAGATGTCGCCGCAATCCTCCACGTTGATGCCGCCTTCCGGCCGGTCGGCCATGATCTGCAAGGTCGCTGTCTTGCCGCCTTGCAGACGCACGCGCACCAGCTCGAAGCCCAGATCCTCGATCACCGGGGTGATGATCTCGGCCAGGCGCCGGTCAATGGCGGTCTTGGCGATCAGGTCGTTCGACATGGCGTCCTTCGGATGGAAAAAAGGGCCCGCAGCGGGCCCAAGCAGAAGCGTCCGGTGGGCAGGGGGTGGAAGCCTGCACCGCTGTCAAGCAGGCATATAGACCCCTGAGGCGGGGATTGCAAGCGGGGCGTGTCAGACCCCGCCGGCACCCGGATTGTCCTGCCAGATGCGCCAGTTCAGCGCCGCCGCCACGCATAGCCAGGCAAGATAGGGCAGCAGCATGACCGCGGCCACCGCGTCCAGCCGGAAAGCCAGCGTGACCAGCGCCGCCACGACCAGCCACAGCACCGCCATGACAGCCATCGCGAACCCCATCCGGTGGGCGCCGAAGAAGACCGGCGTCCACAGCGTGTTCAGGGCTATCTGCGCGGCCCACAGCGCCATGACGATGCCGTTTCGGGGCAGAACGGCCAGTCGCGCGGCGGCCCAGGCCAGAAGCAGGTAGATCACGCTCCAGGCGACGGGAAAGACCCATTTCGGCGGCGTGAAGGCGGGCTTTGCCAATCCTTCGTACCAATCGCCGGGCTTGAACACCATGCCTGTCGCGGCGGCCGCCAGACAGGCAATCAGAAAGATCGCGAACAGCATCCTAATCCTCTCGCTGGTTCCGGTCGCGCAACGCATCCATGACGCGCAGCAATTCGGCCGAGATTCCGGGTTCCGACAAAGCATGCCCCGAGGCTGGAACGATCCGCAGATCGCAATTCGCCCATCCCTGCGCCAGATCATGCGCGCCAAGCGGCGGGCAGACCATGTCATATCGGCCCTGCACGATCACCGCCGGCAGGTGTTCGATCAGATGCCGATCCTCCAGCAACTGATTCTCGCTCAGGAAGCAGCCATTCATGAAATAGTGGTTTTCCAGCCGGGCAAAGGCGCGGGCATAATCGGCGGGCGCGTGGCTGACGGGCGCGGCCTGCAAGCCGGCCAGCGCGTTTTCCCACATCAGCCAGGGCAGGGCGTAGCGACCCTGCCGGCCCTGATCGTCGGAAAACAGGCGGCGGTGATAGGCCGCGATCATGTTCCCGCGCTCGGCTTCGGGGATCGGGTCCTGGAACCGCCGCCACAGATCGGGAAAGAAACGGCCCGCGCCGCCGCCATAGAACCAATCCAGCTCGGTCCGGCGGCCAAGAAAGACGCCGCGCAGCACGAGCCCGGTCACCCGGTCAGGATGCGCCTGCGCATAGGCCAAAGCCAGCGTCGCGCCCCAACTGCCGCCGAACAGCAGCCAGTCGGCCAGCCCCAGCGTCTCGCGGATCATTTCCATATCCGCGATCAGGTGCTGCGTGGTGTTCGCCCGAACCGAGGCCGAGGGGCGCGAGCGTCCGCAGCCGCGCTGGTCGAACAGGACGACGCGGTAGTGGCTGGGATCGAAGAAGCGGCGCATGAAAGGGCTGCAACCGCCGCCCGGACCGCCATGCAGGACAATGACGGGGCGGCCTTCGGGATTGCCGTATTGTTCCACATACAGCCGGTGGCCGTCGCCGACATCCAGCATCCGGTGGTCATAGGGCTCGCCCGAGGGATGCAGGCGGTCCCGTGATGCGGCGATTTGTTCTGCCAATCGGTCCATCTCCACATTATAAGGCCAGAAGCAACCGGCTGCCAGAAGGACAGGACCAGATGACCAGCATCGATCAGGGCGAGATCGCCAAATTCGAGGCGATGGCCGCCGAATGGTGGGATCCGAAGGGCAAGCTCAGGCCGCTGCACATGATGAATCCGGTGCGGCTGGACTATCTCACCGCGCAGATCGCGGCCGAGTTCGGTCGCGATCTGCGCGGGGCGCGTCCGTTCGGCGATCTGCGGGTGCTCGATATCGGCTGCGGCGGTGGGCTGGTGGCCGAACCCATGGCACGGCTGGGTGCCTCGGTCACGGGTGCGGATGCGGCCAGCGGAAACATCGAGGTGGCGCGGCTTCACGCCGAGGGGCAGGGGCTGGACATCAGCTATCACGTCACCACGGCCGAGGCCCTGGCCCAGGACGGCGAGGTCTTCGACGCGGTGCTGGCGCTGGAAATCGTCGAGCATGTCGCCGATCCGGCGGCTTTCCTGGCGACCTGTCAGGCGTTGGTCAGGCCGGGCGGGCTGGTCATCCTGTCCACGCTGAACCGCACCGCGCGCAGTTTCGGTGCCGCGATCATCGGCGCGGAATGGGTGATGCGCTGGCTGCCGCGCGGCACGCATGACTGGCAACGCTTCATCACCCCCGACGAACTGGGCGCGATGGCCGCGGCCTGCGGCCTCGAGGTCGCGGACCGCAAGGGCATGGTCTTCAACCCGATCGGATTCGGCTGGTCGCTGTCGGATCGCGATCTGTCGGTGAATTACCTGCTGACGGCCCGGCGTCCGGCCTAGCCGCGCAGGGTTCGCCAGAGCGACAGCGCCGCATCGGACAGATCGCCGATCCGGGCCATCAGATGTTCCCGCTCCAGCCCGCCGGCGGCATCGGCGCGGTCCAGGCGGTCCAGCATCCGCATCAGGCGGCGGCGATGGGTGCCGGTGACAAGCTGGATCGGATCCGCGATCAGCCCGGCGAAGGTCGTCACCAGCGAGGCCGTGATCGCAAGGGCCAGCCCGGTCGCGACGACCTGCCAGGGCGACAGCTCGACCGGGAAGACCGAATACCAGACCCCGCCCAGTCGCGACCCCAGGGTGAAATCGCGCAAGGCCTCGGCCTCGGCCCGCATCCGCGCAACCGGGCCTGCCAGCGACATGATACCGGGCGTTGCGCGGTGAAACAGCAGCAGCCCCGCGCCCAGCACGATCAGCGATGTGGTGATCTCGGCCACGGCGTTGCGGATCTCGGCATGGGCCTCGATCCGGGCGCGGGTCAGGTCGGGCGGCGCGTCCGGCCCGATTCCCCGCGCATCCAGATCGGCCACGAAAGCCTGGAGATCGGCCGTGATCCGTCGCGCGACGTTCGAGGTCAGGAAAATGCGCCGCGCCGCCAGCCAGGCGCCCGCCCGCCTTGCACCGAGACGGCTGAGCAGCGCGGCAGCCAGCCGCAGGATCAGGAAGACCGGCGACAGCGCCACATTGACGGGCGCGCGCAGCAGATCCCAGCCAAGCGCCTGGCGATGCAGCGCAAGCGTGCCCCGCAGCCCGTATCGGGCGCGGACAAAGCGCCTGACAGCGGCGAGGCGTTCGGCGGACTGGATCATGGGCCGATTCTAGCCGGCGCCGGCCGACGCGACCATGACAATCGCGCGCACCGGCAGCCGCTTGCAGCCCGCCTGCCGCCTTCCTATAGAGGCAGGCATGGATTTTGCGGCCTTCTCCTTTCGAATTAGCGGCCCGGCGGCGTAAGATATCGCGCCGTCGGGATTGCCCTGATCCGAATCCTGAATGCCCGACAAAGGAACGCCCGCCGATGAGCGCCGATACCAAAGCCCCCGACGCGCCCGACTACCGCGATACCGTCTTCCTGCCGCAGACCGATTTCCCGATGCGGGCGGGCCTGCCCGCCCGCGAACCCGAATGGCTGGCCCGCTGGGCGCGGATCGGCATCTACGACGCCTTGCGAAAGGCGTCCGATGGCCGCGCGCCGTTCATCCTGCATGACGGCCCGCCCTATGCGAACGGCAACCTGCATATCGGCCATGCGCTGAACAAGGTGCTGAAGGATTTCATCGTCCGCAGCCAGCAGATGATGGGCCGCGATGCACGCTATGTTCCCGGCTGGGATTGCCACGGCCTGCCGATCGAATGGAAGATCGAGGA
>NZ_DHXG01000025.1:0-337 GCF_002413585.1 Paracoccus sp. UBA5162 | reverse complement strand
TGCCGATCGAATGGAAGATCGAGGAACAATATCGCCAGAAGGGACAGGACAAGGACAAGGTCGATATCGTCGAGTTCCGGCAGGAATGCCGACGCTTTGCCGATCACTGGATCGACGTGCAGCGGGACGAGTTCAAGCGTCTGGGCATCACCGGCAAGTGGGACGATCCCTACCTGACGATGAATTTCCACGCCGAGGCGGTGATCGCGGCCGAGTTCATGAAACTGCTGATGAATGGCAGTCTCTATCAGGGCAGCAAGCCGGTGATGTGGTCGCCGGTCGAGAAGACCGCGCTGGCCGAGGCCGAGGTCGAATATCACGACCACACCAGCCACAC
>NZ_DHXG01000073.1:107767-108353 GCF_002413585.1 Paracoccus sp. UBA5162 | reverse complement strand
TTACAATCTACATGGACCCAGGTTGCGCTTCAGGAGGCGCGGAGAGCCAGCCGGTTGGACCCAAGTGCATATGTCGATGCCATCCTTGCCTTCTTGGAGGCGGTTATGCTTTCACCAGCGTTGACACGGCCGCAGTGCTCCATGAATGGCGCTCTTCCAACGAAGAGGAGAATCCTCGCCTTTCCAGTTTGCTTGAACAGATTGCGGCCCCGAACAATGAGAATGGCAGCGTTGCTGGTCTCCTTGGCGGTCTATTCATGGCAGCTTGTGAAGTAGAGGATCAGGAGGATGCTCTCCTGCGCTTGGTCTCACGGGTTTATTCAGTCTTCCTGTCGCGCCAAACAGATGAGCAGGCTAAGAGCATCATGATCGATGCCCTTTCGCGAGCTGTCGAACTGAACCAGAGAGCTGGACGCAGAGAGCACCTTCCGGGGCGGCTAAAGTCGTCGACATATCTTTCATCTCCCGAGTTCCTAACACCGGAGTCTGATAGGGTTAGGGAGAAGCAGATCCTGGATACAGTTGGTCGCTGCATCCAGAAAACAATCGGAAGTCATGATATTCCGAAGAAACAGGTAGCAGCATT
>NZ_DHXG01000073.1:84678-107383 GCF_002413585.1 Paracoccus sp. UBA5162 | reverse complement strand
CGATGCGCAACGTTTGGATAAGGCCGCGTGCATCTTTGGCACGGCCTTATCTCATCGAACTATGCTTGCGGGTGGGCCTCCCACCACGCGGAATGCGTCAGGATCGAACCGCGCCCTTTTTCGGTATCAGCGTCCCAGCGACCACCAGCCGCGGCGCTTGCGCCGCGTAGTGTCAGAGCCTGCGGTCTCGGCCAACTCGGGCTCTCGGGTTTCGACCGGCTGGTCGGGCCCGGTCGTCTCGGCCGCCCCATCCTCGGCCGTCTGGGCGGGCGGTGTCGTCTGGGGCTGCACCGGCGCCGGTGGCGCTTCGGCAGGGATTTCCGGGACTGCAGAATCTGCGGTCCTGGGAGCCTCGGACGGTTCGGCCGTCACAGCTTCCTGCGCGGCATCCGGGCCGGGCAGGCCCTCGGCCAGGGTTTCTTCGGCATGATCGCGCAGATCCACGACTTCGGGCAGGCCTTTGGCCTGGGATGCGCCTGCGGCGTCGTCCGCCTTGCGGCCCCGCGAACGCGATCGGCGGCCCCGCGAGGCGGGCTTGCCTGCGACCGCTTCGTCGCTGTCGCCGGTCTCAGGCTGGCCGTCACGCTGCCCGTCAGGTCGTGGCTGCCCGGTATCGGCGGCTTCGTTTTCCGACGGTTGGCGGCCTGCGATCTCGTCGCTGTCGCTGTCACTGTCGGCGCTCCGTCCCGCCTCATCCGCATGGGACGAGGATTTCCGCCGCCGGCGCCGCCGGCGCTTGCGCGAGCGGCCGCCCTCGTCGTCCTCGTCCTCGCCCTCGGCATCCGGGGCGGTCTGCGACGCGGCATCCGGGGCGGTCTGCGCCCGGTATTCGGCCTGTTCCTCGACCTCGACCTCGTCCTCCTCGTCATCGATCTGCGCCATCAGGGTGGCATCGACCGACAGCGCAGCATGAGGCAGTTCGGCCACCAGGCGCGTGGCAGTCTTGAACTTCTCGATCGCGTAATCGGGCGAGATCAGCGCCGGATCGGCCTCGATCCGCACCGAAAGACCATAGCGCCCCTCGATCACGGCGATATGTTCACGCTTGGCGTTGATCAGGAAATTCGCCACCGCAACCGGCGCCTTGACCAGCACCTCGCGGGACCGCTTGCGCGTGCCTTCCTCCTCGATCGCCCGCAGGATGGTCAGGGCAAGACTGTCGTCGCTGCGGATCAGGCCGGTGCCGTGGCAATGCGCGCAGGGTTGGGTCGTGCTTTCCAGCATCCCCGGACGCAGGCGCTGGCGGCTCATTTCCATCAGGCCGAAACCCGAAATGCGGCCGATCTGGATGCGCGCGCGATCCGATTTCAGCCGGTCCTTCATCCGCTTCTCGACCGAGGCATTGTTCTTGCGCTCTTCCATGTCGATGAAGTCGATCACGATCAGGCCGGCCAGATCGCGCAGGCGCAGCTGGCGGGCGACCTCCTCGGCGGCTTCCAGATTGGTCTTCAGCGCCGTCTCCTCGATCGAGCCCTCCTTGGTCGCCCGACCCGAGTTCACGTCGATGGCGACCAGCGCCTCGGTCACGCCAATGACGATGTAGCCGCCCGATTTCAACTGCACCACGGGGTTGAACATGCCGCCCAGATAGCTTTCGACCTGATGGCGCGCATAAAGCGGCATCTGGTCGCTATAAAGCTTCACGTTCCTGGCATGGGACGGCATGATCATCTTCATGAAGTCCTTGGCCACGCGATAGCCACGCTCGCCCTCGACCAGCACCTCGTCGATCTCCTTGGAATAAAGATCGCGGATCGTGCGCTTGATCAGGTCGCCTTCCTCGTAGATCGGCGCGGGGGCCACGGACTTGAACGTCACCTCGCGGATCTGTTCCCACAGCCGCAACAGGTATTCGTAGTCGCGCTTGATCTCGGTCCGGGTGCGCTGGCTGCCCGCCGTGCGGATGATCAGGCCCGCGCCCTTCGGCACGTCAAGTTCGCCGGCAATATCCTTCAGCTTCTTGCGATCGGCCGCGTTGGTGATCTTGCGGCTGATGCCGCCGCCGCGGGCGGTGTTGGGCATCAGGACGCAATAGCGGCCCGCCAGCGACAGATAGGTGGTCAGCGCCGCGCCCTTGTTGCCGCGTTCTTCCTTGACCACCTGGACCAGCATGATCTGGCGGACCTTGATCACCTCCTGGATCTTGTAGCGGCGCGAACGCGGCTTCTTGGAGACGCGGATTTCCTCGCTGACATCCTCATCGGCCACCGATTCAATGCTGTCATCCTTGTCGACCGCATCCGATGCGCCGGCCTCTTCACCGTCGGACCGGGAATCCTCCGCGACGATCTCGTCACCATTTTCGGCCTTCTCGGCCTTTGCGGATTTGCGGCTTTTTCCGCCCCGCGAAGCCTCTTCGGCCTCTTGCGCCTCGGCATGGGCGCGTTCCTCGGCCAGCAGTGCATCGCGGTCGGCGGCGGGGATCTGGTAATAATCGGGATGGATCTCTGCGAAGGCCAGGAAGCCGTGGCGATTGCCGCCGTAATCGACAAACGCCGCCTGCAGCGAGGGTTCGACCCGCGTGACCTTTGCCAGATAGATGTTTCCCGAAATCTGCCGTCTGTTTACGGTCTCGAAATCAAATTCCTCGACCTTGGTTCCGTCGACAACGACCACCCGAGTCTCTTCGGCATGGGTTGCGTCGATCAGCATTTTCTTTGCCATTGTCATGTCTTTCGCGCAGCACTGCGCCGGGCGGCGCCAGTGGCGCCCCGGAAGTCAGGCTGCGTTGTGATGGGGACACGGGCGCGGCGGGTGCCACGACCAGTCGGGCGGCCCGGCCCATGGCCCGCCCCCCGTCTGTTCGTCCGTCCCCTGCGCGCGTCATCGCGTCTGTTCCTTGATGATGGTCCGGTTGGCCAAGGCCCGCCGAACCGCTGTCTGGTATCGCCCCGGTCGCGAGGTCTTCGCTGCCAAGGGCGGGTTTTTCCGCGTGGCACATGCCGCCCGCCAAAGGTCGGGGCCAGAGGTGCCGCGCTGCGAAACTGTTTGCGCCATGCAACCTGCGATTGAGGCCGCTTGGCGTATATACGCAACATAGAGGGTCAGCCGGGGAAAATTCAATGGGGAAAACGGCCTAGGCACAAGGATGGCGGTTTCCGGCCGGATTGCGCGCCGTATCGCCACCGGTCAGGCGCCGCCTTGGCCAACGGACAAGTGATGCGCTGCCGCTGACCGATGACAGTTTCCGCGACGTTCCGCAGTAATCTGATTTCGAGCGACAAAAACCGCCTAAAAAGCGCAACGCATCTTCACGCAGGCTTAACACTTCTTTCACGCGACCGTCGCACCCTCGATCTACCACAGCGCCAGATGAGGCCATTGGGGAGGTCGGGATGCCCGTCGTCAGGATCAATGCCGATCACGCTCTGCCGCAGCATTTGTGGCAGGTCGCCGCCGACCTGCCCGCCGAGGCGCCCATTGTCGTGATGATCCACGGCTACCGCTATTCGCCCTCGCAGCCGGCCCATGATCCCCATCGTCACATCCTGTCGCTCGATCCCGATCCGCGGCAGCGGCGGGCGACATCCTGGCCGCGGGCTCTGGGATTCGGCGGCGTCCATCCCCAGGACGGACTGGCCATCGCCTTTGGCTGGGAAGCGCGGGGCACCCTGCGCGGGGCCTATCGCCGGGCGGGCCTTGCCGGGCGGTCGCTGTCGGGGCTGGTAGACCGGCTGGCGCATGCCTCGGGTCGGCCTGTGGCCGTCATCAGCCATTCCCTGGGCGCGCGCGTCGCGCTGACCGCCCTGCGCGAGGCGGTTTGCGGCACGATCGGGCGGATGATCCTTCTGACCGGAGCCGAATTTCGCGACGAAGCCGCGCGGGCCCTGGCCTCGGCCGCCGGTCGGCAGGCCGAAGTGATCAACATCACCTCGCGCGAGAACGACCTTTTCGACTTCGCGCTGGAACAATGGCTGTCGCTGGGCCGCAGGCAGGCTTTGGGTTTCGGGCTGAACCGGCCGACGCGGAACTGGGTCGATATGCAGATCGACGAGGGCGAAACGCTTGCGGCGCTGGAACGCCTTGGATTTCCGACCGAACGTCATCCGCGCCGATTGTCCCACTGGACGCCCTATCTGCGGCGCGGATTGTTCGATTTCTACCGGACCGCCCTGTTCCAGCCATGGGCGCTGCCGATGGGGCTGCTGCACGCGCGCCTTCCCGGACGAATCGAGCCGCGCTGGTCGCGGCTTTTGTCCCGGCCCGGCCAGATGGGCGCCGCAGCCGCAAAGGCGGATGTCAGGCTGCACGCCGGCTGACAGAAAAATTCCGGCAGGGCCGGTCCCGCCGCCTTTATCTCAGCAATCGGGCAGTCCCGCCAGATCGGCTGCTTCGGGTTTCGGCCCGTCCTGAGGCAGGTCGGCCGGTTCAGGCCGTCCGGAAAGATCCAGTCCGCGCGCGGTCGGCGCGTGCCAGGTCTTCGATCCCGGCAGCCCACCCTGAGCATTGGTGCCGATCTGCGAACCGCCGGTTCCCCCGCTCCAACCGGTGCTGCCGGAATTGGCCGGAGACATGCCGTCATCGTCCGGTTGCGGCTGGGTCGCTGGCACTGCCTTGCCGGCTGCGTTGTCGCATTCGCGGCTGGCGGATTTGGCAGCGGTGCCGGTCGTGGCAAGATTTCCGCCGGTCCCGTTCCCCTCCGGCTGCGCACCGCTCGCCGCAGTTCCGGCAGCGCGCGGCTGGCCGTCTTCGGGCGCGGGGGCTGCATCTTGCGACCAGCCTGCAACCGGCAATGCCAGAGCCAGGGCCAGGGCGGCCAATCCGCCGGTCTTTCGAGGATGATCCATGAGGTTGATCCCGTTCGCGTTCCAGGGCGTGGATTGGGAACGCGCTTGGGCGCCGGCGGTTCCGCAATCTGCTTGCAGACCCCCGCCCCCACGACTAGAAGGGCGGAAATTTTCAGGTCGCCCTGCTTCTGGCGGCCCTTCTGGATATGAGGACGATGATGCAGGTCAAGGAAACCCGGAACGAAGGTCTGAAGCGGGGCTACCAGTTCACCCTGCCCGCCGCCGACCTGGCCGCGACGGTCGATGCCAAGCTGAAAGAGGCGCAGCCCGAGATCGAGATGAAGGGCTTTCGCAAGGGCAAGGTGCCGATGGCGATGCTGAAGAAGCAATTCGGCCCGCGCATCCTTGGCGACGCCATGCAGGAGGCCATCGATGGCGCCCTGCGCAAGCATCTGGAGGAAACCGGCGATCGCCCCGCCGCCCAGCCCGCCGTCGAGATGGAGAACGGCGAGAACTGGAAGGAAGGCGACGATGTGGTTGTCAATGTCAGCTACGAAACCCTGCCCGCCATCCCCGAAATCGACATGACCGGGCTGAAGCTGGAAAAGCTGAGCGTCCCGGCCGAGGAAGAAGCAGTGAACGAGGCGCTGGAGAACCTGGCGAAATCGGCCCAGGATTTCGACGACCGCCGCAAGGGCAGCAAGGCCAAGGACGGCGATCAGGTCGTGATCGACTTCAAGGGCTTTGTCGATGGCGAGGCGTTCGAGGGCGGAGAGGCCGCGGATTACCCGTTGGTCCTGGGCTCGAACAGCTTCATTCCGGGCTTCGAAGAACAACTGGTCGGCGCCAAGGTCGATGAGGATGTCACGGTGAAGGTCACCTTCCCGCAGGAATACGGGGCCAAGCATCTGGCCGGCAAGGAAGCGACCTTCGAATGCAAGGTGAAGGCGGTCAAGGCGCCGAAAGCCGCCGAGATCGACGACGAACTGGCCAAGAAATTCGGCGCCGAGGATCTGGACGGCCTGAAAAAGCAGATCTCGGAACGGCTGGAAACCGAATATGCCGGTGCCGCCCGCGCGGTGATGAAGCGGTCTCTGCTGGATCAGCTGGACGATCAGGTCAAATTCGAGCTGCCGGAATCGCTGGTCGAGGCCGAGGCCAACCAGATCGCTCACCAATTGTGGCACGAAGAACATCCCGAGGAGCAAGGCCACGATCACGGCGCCATCGAGCCCACAGACGAGCACCGGAAACTGGCCGAGCGCCGGGTGCGTCTGGGCCTGCTTCTGGCCGAGATCGGGCAGAAGGCCGAAGTCAGCGTGACCGATCAGGAAATGACCCAGGCCGTCTTGCAGGCGGCGCGTCAATATCCGGGTCAGGAACGGGCCTTCTTCGAATTCGTGCAGCAGAACCAGAACATGCAGCAGCAGTTGCGCGCCCCGATCTTCGAGGACAAGGTTGTCGATCACATCGCCGAAAAGGCGCAGGTCGAGGAAAAGAAAATCAGCAAGCAGGAACTGGAAAAGGCCGTCGAGGCGCTGGACGAGCTCTGATCCGCTTGTGATGAACGAATCCTGAAAGCCGCGGCCGATGTCGCGGCTTTTTGCTGTCGCGCCATCGGCCGCGGCTCTGAGAGACGACGCCATTCTTGAACCTGAACTGCATCTCGCGGCCAAGGAAGACCCGATGCCACGCGACAATCTTGGCCGGCACGTCATCCTTTCAGGCTGTTCGGGCGGCGGAAAATCGACGCTTCTCGCCGAACTGGCACGGCGGGGATTCCCCGTCGTGCCCGAGCCCGGCAGACGGATCGTCGCCCAAGAGAAGCCCGGCCATGGCAGCGCGCTTCCCTGGGTCGATCCGGAAGCCTTCGCGCGCAGGGCTATCGAGATGGCGCTTGAGGACCGGCGGGGTCTGCGTGGCGTCACCGGCTGGCTCTTTTTCGATCGCGGGCTGATCGATGCGGCCGTCGCGCTGGAACACGCGGCTGGGACACCGCTTGGCGAGACGCTCGGCGGGCGGGGGCGTTTTCACCAGCAGGTTTTTCTGACCCCGCCCTGGCCGGAAATCTACCGGACAGATGACGCGCGGCGGCACGACATGCAGGACGCCATCGATGAGTATCACCGCCTGGCCGATGCTTTCGGGCGGCTTGGATACGATACCATCGTCCTGCCAGGAACCGATGTCGAGGCGCGGGCGGATTTCGTCCTGGCGCATCTTGCCAGCCGGCAAGATTCGTCACCCGCGATCGGCAGTGCCTGACGTCGCCCGCTTTGGCCAACGGACAGGACCGGTCCGCTTGCGGCGCGTCTTCGGCCCACCTATCTTGCGGAGATGCCAGCCCCGCTCAACCTGATGAAACTCTGCGTCGGCGCCGACGGCCCCGAGGATCTGCTGCACTGGCAGAAGCAGCGTTTCCACGAGGCGCCGGCCATTCACGTCACCCGCATGTGGCCCAGACGCGAGGCGGAACTGCTGGACGGAGGCTCGATTTACTGGGTGTTCAAGGGCGTCATGCTGGCCCGCCAGCGGCTTTTGCGGCTGGACGAAAGGCTGGGCCAGGACGGCATCCGCCGCTGCGCGCTGGTGCTGGACCGCGATCTGGTGCGCGTCGCCGCCGTGCCGCGCCGCCCGTTCCAGGGCTGGCGCTATCTGAAGGGCGACGAGGCCCCTGCCGATCTGCCTGCCGACCGCGCATCCGAGGATCCGCTGCCGCCCGACATCGCCGCGGCCCTCGCGGCCGTCGGGCTGGTCTGACAGCCTTGACGGCGCCGCGACCAACGGCTAATCGAAACGCCACGCGGGTGTAGCTCAATGGCAGAGCAGAAGCTTCCCAAGCTTACGACGAGGGTTCGATTCCCTTCACCCGCTCCACACAGCATTGTGATTGACAAGGCCGCCGGATGCTCGAAGTCACCCTGACCTTTCTCGCCGGGGTGCTGGGTGGCGTCCTGAATGCGGTTGCCGGCGGCGGCACCTTCATCACCTTTCCCGCGCTGGTCTTCACGGGCGTCCCGCCCGTCGTCGCCAATGCCACCAGCACGGTCGCGGCCCTGCCCGGCTATGTCGCGGCGACGCTGGGCTTTCGCCGCGACATCCGCGCGATCGACGGCGTGCCGCTGATCAAGCTGACCCTGTGGACGATGATCGGCGGCGGCGCCGGCAGTGTCCTGCTGCTGGTCAGTTCGAACAAGGCCTTCGCGCTGCTGGTCCCCTTCCTGCTGCTGATCGCGACCATCGTGTTCTACTGGTCCGAACCGATCCGCCGCCATGCTTCCCGCTGGCAATCGGTGGTGATGCCCTTCGGGCTGGGCACGCTTCTTCCCATGTCGATCTATGGCGGCTATTTCAACGGCGGCCTGGGGATCATCATGCTTGCGGTCTTCTCGATGTGGGGAATGCGCGATCTGCACCAGATGAACGGTCTGAAAAGCTGGCTCAGCGCGGCGCTGGCGATCATCGCCTTCGCCATCTTCGCGGTTGGTGGCAAGATCGTGTGGATTCCGGCCGCGATCATGTCGGCGGGAACCATCATCGGCGGCTATGCCGGGGCCCCGATAGCGCGGCGCATCCCGCGCGGGCCGCTGCGCGCATTGATCGCCGTGGTCGGTTTCGGGATGACCGCGATCTTTTTCTGGCGTCTCGCAAAAGGAGCATGAAGACATGAGCGACATCAGGCGTATCGAAGCCGGCCAGCGGATGAGCCAGGCGGTCGTGGCGAATGGAATGGTCTGGCTGGCAGGCCAGGTGGCCCAGCCGGGCAGGCCCGCCGCCGAACAGACCCGCGCGATCCTGGCCCAGGTCGACTCGCTGCTGAAGAAGGCCGGCACGGACAAAAGCCGGATCGTCTCGGCCCAGATCTGGCTGGCCGACATGGCCGATTTCGCCGCCATGAACGAGGTCTGGGACGGCTGGGTCGCGCCTGGCCACGCCCCGGCCCGCGCGACCGGCGAATCGAAACTGGCGACACCCGATTACAAGGTCGAGATCATCGTCACCGCGGTTCTGTAACCGAACCAAGGACCGAGCGTGCCGCGCGCAGTCCCGGCGCCTCGCCGCCCTTGCCCAGCCGGTCCATGGCCAGATCCATCGCGTCCAGTTGGGCCTTGCGCGCGGTGCTGTCTTCCAGCGCATCCTGAAGCGCCTGGGCGATGGCGCCGGGTTGGCAGGCCTTGCCCAGGAATTCGGGCACGGCGCGGGTGTCGCTGACCAGATTGACCAGCGTGACCGTATCGGTGCGCAGAAGCATCCCCACGACCAGGCGGCTCAGCGGGGCCATGTCGTAGCCGATGACCATCGGAATCCGGTTCGCCGCCAGTTCCAGGCTGACCGTCCCCGAGGCCGCCAAGGCCAGATCGGCGGCCGCGAAGGCCGCGCGCTTTTCCACGGGATCCTCCAGCACGATCGGCGCCGTGGGCCAGCGCCGTGTCATTTCATGCACCATATCCGCGACGCCCGGCACGGTCGGCAGGACGATGCGGATTTCGGGCAGCCGGTCGCGCAGGCGCAGCAGCGCCTCGTCAAAACGCCGCGCCAGCCGCGACACTTCGGATCGGCGCGACCCCGGCAGGCACAGGACAACGGGCGCCTCGGGCGCGATGGCATGGGTCTCGCGGAACAGCGCCGCCTGGTCCGGACCCGCCACTTCGGCGGTGGCGATGGGGTGGCCGACGAAATCGCAGCGCATTCCGGCAGCCCGCATCAGCGGCGGCTCGAAGGGCAGGATCGCCAGAACATGGTCGATCACCTCGGCCATCTTCAGCGCCCGGCCTGGGCGCCAGGCCCAGACCGAGGGCGCGACATAGTGGATCGTGCGCAGATCGGGCCGCGCGGCGCGAACCGCACGCGCGACCCGCAGACAGAAATCCGGGCTGTCGATGGTGATCAGCGCCTCGGGGGCCGCCGCGATCACGGCCTCGGCAGCCTGGGCGATGCGGCGCTTCAGATGACGAAATTTCGGCAGCACCTCCCAGATTCCCATCAATGACAGCTCGTCCATCGGAAACAGGCTGTCCATGCCTTGCGCCATCATCTGCGGCCCGCCGATGCCGGTAAAGGCCACATCGGGCCGCAACTGGCGCATCCCGGCCATCAGGGCCGCGCCCAGTTGGTCGCCCGAGGTCTCGCCCGCGATCAGGAAGAACGTCATGCGGCTCCTACGGTTGCTGCCTTGCCCATGGGTATTGGGGCAACGAAGAAGAAACCAGCCCTTCTTCGTTGATCAAATACCCTCTTGCGGCCGTGCCCACAGAAACAGCCCCGCAGCCCTGGCGCGCTGCACCGTCTGCTGGCGATCCAGCAGGATGACGCCGCCCGCCTGCCACGCGATGCCGGCAAGATCCGCTGCCGCAGCCTGATCGACGCTGTCGGGGCCGATCGTCGGCAGATCGACGCGCCGATCCTGCCCGGGTTTCGGAGCCTTGTAGAAGACGCCTTTGGCGCCGGTCGGGTCGGGGCGCAGTCCGGTGTGGCGGGCGGCGAAGTCAAGCATGGCTGCCGTGCCCGGCTGGGTTTCCAGCGCCATGCACAATCCTTGCGCCACCACCGCGCCCTGCCCCAGATCCAGGTCGCCCATATGCGACAGGATCCGGGCCGCGCGGGCGGCGTCGCGGCGGTCGGAATCGGTCGGGGCGCCGGTCAGGATCCCCGCCTCCGGCACCAGATCCGGGGCGATCTGGTCGACGCCGCAGATGGTCAGGCCGTGTTCCTCGAAGATATCCAGCACCATGCGCAGGGCCGCGTCGTCGCCCGATTGCAGCGCGGTCAGGATGCGCGGGACCAATTGCGCCGTGCGCGGATCGAAAGCCTCGGGATCCAGCCGGGGGCGGCGGACGGCACCCGCGAAGATCACCCGGTCCACACCGTGTTCAATCAGGCGGTCGAGAAAGGGAACCAGCCGTTCCAGCCGAAACGGGGTCGCGGGCACGGGCGGCGCGAAACCGTCCAGCGCATAGACCAGCGGATCGTCCAGCGCGGCGATGACGGCCGGGGCAAGCCCACCCTGACCGGCGATGACGGCGGTGCGGCTCATGCCGGGCGCGGCGCCAGAAACGAACGGTCCGAGGGTCCGAGGATGAAATCCAGCACCTCGCGCTCCATCGCCGAAACCGTGCCTTCCGCGCGCGTCCGCGCACTGTCGCGAAAAGCACCGCGTCCCAGATCGGCCAGCAGGCTGCGCAGCGCGGCGATCTCGGCGCGGCTGACGCCGCGGCGTTTCAGCCCGATGAGGTTCAGCCCGTCCAGATGGCCGCGCGGTCCCTGGACCAGACCGAAGGGAATCACGTCCGCCGTGACCATCGTGACCGCCCCGATCATCGCGCCGCGGCCAATGCGGACGAATTGATGCACGCCCGACAGGCCGCCGACGATCACGTCATCCTCCAGCACGCAATGGCCCGCGACCGAGGCGTTGTTCACCAGGATCACCCGGTCTCCGATCCGGCAATCATGGGCGACATGCGCGCCGGCCATGAACAGCCCGTCATCGCCGATGCGGGTGACGCCGCCGCCGCCCTCGGTGCCGGGATTCATAGTAACATATTCGCGGATGCGATTGCGGGCGCCGATCTTCAGGCGCACCTTCTCGCCGCGGTATTTCAGATCCTGCGGCACCTCGCCGATCGAGGCGAAGGGAAAGATCACCGTTTCGTCGCCGATCGCGGTGTCACCGGTCACGACGACATGGGACCGCAGTTCCACCCGGTCGGCCAGCCGCACCTGGGAGCCCACGACGCAGAAGGGGCCGATCCTGACCCCGGTGCCGATCTCTGCCCCGGGCTCGATCACGGCCGTGGGGTGGATCGCTGTCTCAGCCATCGGCCTTCAGGTCCATCATGGCGGTGAAATCGGCCTCGGCCGCCAGCTGGCCATCGACCCTGGCCTCGCCGTGGAATTTCCAGATCCGGCCGCCGGCGCGGGTGACGGTGCAATGCAGTTCCAGCACGTCGCCCGGCACCACCATGCGGCGGAACTTGCAATTGTCGATCCCCATGAAATAGGTCAGCAGCGGCTTGTCGATGACGTCGAGGCTGATGCCAACCACCACGGCCGAGGTCTGCGCCATCGCCTCGACGATGGTGACGCCGGGCATGATCGGCTGGCTGGGAAAATGGCCCTGGAAATGCGGCTCGTTGCAGGTCACGTTCTTGACGCCGATTGCGCTTTCGAAGGCCACGATGTCGCGCACCTTGTCGATGAACAGGAACGGATAGCGGTGCGGGATGATCCGCTTGATCAGCGAAAGATCGGCCTCGGTATGGGGGGCTGGGTTGCGCGGGGCGGCGGCCATGCTGGTCTTCCTCCGGAGGATTTGTGACCGGTTAGCAACGCCGCCCGGCCTTGGCAAGCGCGTCAGCCCTGGCCGGCGGCCGGATTGCCCGTTACAGGCGCCGCCTTGCCGGTCCTGCGGCCCTCGGCCAGCCAGCCCGGCAAGATGAGCCCCGCGATCAGCGCCAGCCACGCCCAGCCGGGCAGCAAGGGCCGCCGTTCGAGGCCGGTGACCGTCGCCGCATCGCGCGGGGTGATGGCAATCCAGTCACGGGCCACGCCCCGGCCATGGGCCGTCCGGCCCGGCGCGACCGTTCTGAGATCGGGCACGCCGTCGGACAGCGCGACGACGCCGCCGCCCGAGGCCTCGACCAGCGGCGCCAGCTGGTCGGTGCTGGCAACGGTCTGTTCGAATTCGCGCGGCGCGGCGGGGCCAAGTGCCAGCACCCGGCGCAGATCACCGTCCTGCAGACGGTAGAGCCCCGGCTCGGGCGCGGTCCAGTCGGCGCTGAAGCGGCCCGGCCCGGCCTGGGTCAACGGAACCTCTTCGGTCTGGCCATCCGGCCGGGTCACGATCAGCGGGCCGGCCTTGTCCTGCATCGTGCGGCGGGTGAAGCGCACGTCCAGACCGCCCGAAACTTCGGCCAGCAGCGCCTCTTCCTCCAGCTCCGGTTCCTTCATCGACCAATGCGCGATGCGGCGCAGCAATTCCAGCTGCGGCCCGCCGCCCTCGAAACCGCGGCTCCAGAGCCAGACCTGATCCGAACTCAGCAGCGCCACCCGCCCCTTGCCGACCCGGTTCAGGATCAGAAGCGGTGCGCCATCCGGACCGGTCATCGCGACCTGAGCGTCGGGGTCGGGCGTCACCTCGGCCATGCGCAGCCAGCGGCCCCAGCCGCCCGCGCCGTTCTCGTCGGGCGCATCGGGCAGACCCGATGTGACCGGGTGGCGGCGCCCGGCCTCGGTCAGTTGCGGGCGGAACGCCTGATTGATGATCCGGCCGGTGGGGCGGGCGGGCAGGATCCGGCCCATCGGCGACAGGTTCAGGCTTTCGACGCTGGCCATTTCCGGCCCCGCCGCAACCAGCACCGCGCCGCCATTTTCGACATAGCGGGCGATATTGTCGAAATAGGAGGGCGGCAGGATGCCCCGCACCCGGTAGCGGTCGAAGATGATCAGGTCGAAATCGTCGATCCGCTGCAGGAACAATTCGCGCGTCGGAAAGGCGATCAGGGACAGTTCGTCGACCGGCACGCCGTCCGACTTGTCGGGAGGGCGCAGGATGGTGAAATGGATCAGATCGACCGCCGCGTCCGATTTCAGCAGATTGCGCCAGGTCCGTTCCCCGGCATGGGGCTCGCCCGAGACCAGCAACACCCGCAGCCGGTCGCGCACGCCGTTGATGCTGATCGCGGCGCTGTTGTTGCGGTCGGTCAGTTCCGGCCCCGCGCCGCCGGGGTCGGGCGCGTCAAAGCCGATCTGGACCACGTTCTGGCCGGCATGGGTCAGGGTCAGCGGCAGTTCCAGCGATTGTCCCACGGGCACGGCGAAGGTCTGTTCATCCTCGCCATCGACGCTGATGCGCAGATTGGCAGAACCTCCGGCGACGCTATCGGGGACCGCGCCCTGATCCTCGATCCTCAGGCGGATCGTGACCTGCTGGTCGATGAGACCGAAGGCCGGCGCCTCTTCGATCACCAGCCTGCGATCCCAGTCCTGCGGCCGCCCGGTCCGCAGGACATGGACCGGGGCGGGCACGGATTGCGGCAGCATCGGCGCATCGTGGATCCGGCCGTCGGTCACGGCGATGACACCGGCCAGGCGGCTTGCCGGCTCGGCCGCGACGGCGCGGGCCATCTCGGTCGCAAGCAGGGTGCCGTCCTCGCTGTCGCCGACGGTGACGCGGCGCAACTCGGTATTGGGCAGCGCCTCGATCCGGCGCGTCAGCTCGGTTACCGCGGCATCGGTCTGATCGCCGCGTTCCGGCAGGCTCTGGCTGGCCGAACGGTCGTCCAGCAGCACCACGATATCCGACAGGCCCGCACGGCTGCCGATCTCCAGCGCCGGCCCCGCCAGCGCCAGCGCGGCGGCCAGACCGGCCAATCCGCGCCAGGCCCAGCCGCGCAGGCCGCGCCACAGCGCGAAGCCCGCGATCAGCAGCGCCAGCCCCGCCAGCGCGCCGATCACCCACCAGGGCATCAGCGGATCGAAGCGCAATTCGGTCATGGCAGCAGCCTTCCGGGATCAACCCCGCGCAGCCGGTCCAGAAGCGCGGGAACATGGACCTGATCGGATTTGTAGTTCCCGGTCAGCACATACATGATCAGGTTGATGCCGAAACGATAGGCCATCTCGCGCCGGCGTTCCCCCTCCCAGCCGCGCCCGACGGGAAAGACCGGATAGCCGTTCCCGTCGACCGCCCAGGCCTCGGCCCAGGAATTGCCGCCGATGACCACCGGGCTGACGCCATCGTTCAGTTGCCGGAACGGCACGCCCTCGGCGGCCTCGGCCCCGGCGGGCGGCGCTTCGACCCAGACCGGGTTGCCCTGCCAGCGGCCGGGAAAATCCTCGAGGATATAGAAACTGCGGGTCAGGACGTGATCTTCGGGGATCGGCGCCAGGGGCGGGATCTCCAGCGGCGCGGCCAGATTGCGCAGGGTCTGGCCCAGATCGGGCCCGCCGAGGCCCGCCACGTCGCCGTCGCGGGTATCGAACAGGATCATCCCGCCCGAGCGCAGGTAATGGTTCAGTCGCAGATAGGCCTGCGGCGAGGGCGGGGTCTGCCCCGCGCTGATCGGCCAGTAGAGGAAGGTCAGCACCGACAGGTCGTCCGTGTCGAGGTCGATCGCCACGGGCTCGCCCGGCTCGACCGAGGTGCGCTGACGCAGGGCCAGCGACAGACCGGTCAGCCCCTCGTAAGAGGTCTGGTCCAGTTCCTGATCGCCGGTCACGACATAGGCCAGCGCCACCTCGTTGGCGGCGCGAACCAGATCGGGGTCAGGCTGGTCCTGTTGTGCCCGCGCCTGCCCGCCGGGCAGCGCCAGAAGCACTGCCAGAAGGATCGCCGCCGCCGGCATGGCGCGCGCGCGCGTGCCGCGCGCAACGAAGGCCGAACCGATCGCGTCCAGAGCCAGCAGCAGCGCGGCGGCCGCCAGCAGCCAGCCCTTCAGATCCCGTCCCGGCAGTTCGGCCGCGGCCTCGACCGTGGCACCGGGCCATGTGGCAAGGGTGAAGTCGCCACCCGCGTTCAGCGCCCTGCTGCGATCGCCGGCCGCGTAGATGCCGGCCGGGCGGCCGGGCGCCGGTCCCCCGGCCATGTCGCCGGCGGCGATGGGCGACAGATCCTCGGCGGGCGCGGCGCGGCCGAAGCCGTCAAGCACGATCTGCGGCGTCCAGAAGGCTTGTTCGCGATCCTCGGCCTGTTCCTCGGCCGGGCTGACGCGGGCAGTGGCGACCAGCCGGTTCAGCATCTCGACGAACAGCCCCGACAGCGGCAGGCTGGACCATTCGGCGTTTGCGGTGACATGGAACAGGACGATCTGGCCCTGCCCGACACGCGCGCGCGTGACCAGCGGCGTCTCGTCCGACAGGGCGGCGATGGTGCGGTCGGACAGGTCCGGCGCGGGCTGCGCCATCAACTGCGCCCGCACCGTCACGTCACCGGGCGCGGTCAGGCCGGCGAAGATGCCATCGGTGGCGAAGGGGGCCAACCCGCGCGGGTCGCCCCAACTCAGCGCGCCGCCGATATCGCGGCCGCCCTGCCGCAGGGTGACCGGCAGCAGCGGTTCGTCCACCAGACCATCATAGGCGGCCATGCGCGGCCCGGCAAAGCGGATCAGCAAGCCGCCCGCATCGACCCATTGCGCCAGTTCTCCGGATTCGGCCATCTCGACCTGATCGGCGACGATGATCACATCGGGGGCGGCGTCCAGCACATCGCCCAGCCCCCCCTCGACCAGATCGGTCGTCGGCGCCAGCGCCCGGCGCAGGTAATACAGCGGCGACAGAAGCCGCTGCCCCTCGGCCTGATCGGCGGCGTCGCCCACCAGCCCGACCTTGCGGCGCCGAACCCGGTCATCGGCCAGGACGACCGCGCCGGCATGGCTTTCGCCTTCGATCTGGAACCGGGTCACGCGGTTGCGCAATTCCGGCGGCAGATCGATGGCGACGGGGCGGGTCAGAACGCCCTCGGAGCGCGTGACATCGCCGGGGGTCAGTCGGGCCAGCTCGCGCTCGATCCCCTGCGGATCGGGCCCGATGGCCAGGATCTGGGGCGCGGCAACGCCCCTGGCGTAAAGCGTCAGGGCGGGCCGATCGCCGCCGCCAAGGCCAAGCGCGGTCAGCGCGCGCGTCGGCGGCACCACCGTCACCGGCCCGCGATCGGCCAGGGCGGCCAGCCAGGCGGCGCGGTTCGGATGGTCCAGCCCGTCGCTGATCCACAGCGTCGAAAGCAGCCCGTCCGGCACATCCGCCAGCGCCACGTCAGGATCGTCGGGCAGCGCCGTGTCCCAGGAAACAGGCCCCGACGCGCGCAGACCGGCCAGGAGCCGGTCGGCGGGGGCGAAGACCAGGGCACCGGAACCGGTCCGGCCATCCGCCAGCAGCAGCGCGGCGGGGCGGCCCTGGCCGGCGGCTTCGGTCAGGGCCCGTTCGGCGCGGGCCTGCCGGCCGGCCCAGCCCGGCGCGGCGGCCCAGCCTGCATCCATCACCACCAGCAGCGGGCCATCCGCATCGCTGCGCAGCACCGGCTTCCAGACCGGCCCGGCGAAGGCCAGGATCAGCGCCGCGACCGCCGCAAGCCGGATCAGCAGCAGCCACCACGGCGTCCGCTGCGCCACGGGCGAGCGGTCGATCAGCCCGCGCAGCAGCGCCACGCCGGGAAAGGCCACCAGACGCGGCGCCGGTGGCATCGCGCGCAGGATCAGCCACAGGACCGGCAGCGCGACCAGCGCGCCCAGCACCCATGGCGCCGCGAATCCCAAGGGCCCGAGGATCAGCATCAGCCCCCCAGAACCTGATAGAGCCAGCTCAGCGCGTGGGCCGGGGCGTGGCCGGTCGCGTGATGGCCGAAATGCCAGCCCGCGCCCCGGGCCTGTTCGCGCAACCAGTCGCGCCGCTGGGCCAGCCGCGCCAGATAGGCCTCGCGCAGCCCACCCGCGTCGCGGCTGTCATGGCGCGTCGCGCCCGACAGGGACCGGAAGACCACTGCACCGGAATAGGGAAAGTTCTCCTCGTCCGGGTCCAGAACCTGCATCAGAACGCCGCGCACGCCGATCCCGGATGCGCGTGCCAGCAGCGCACGGACCCAGTCCGGATCGGTCAGGAAATCCGACAGGATCACCAGCCGCTGCGCGGGGCGCAGGCTTTCGGGCGCAGGCGCGTCGGCGTCGTCGCGGGCGGTCTGCGTGATGGCCATCGCCTCGGCCAGTCGTTCGGCCTGAACGCGGCCGGCGCGCGCCGGCTGGCCCAGCATCCCGACCTTCTCGCCCCCGCGCAGCAGGATCATCGCCAGCGCAAGCGCCATTACCTGGGCGCGGTATCCCTTGGTCGGCCGATCGACCGCGCCGGAATAGCCCATCCCCTGCCCCGCCGAGACCCACAGCCCGACCGCCTGCGCCGTCTGCGCCTCGCGGTCGCGCACGAATTGCGAATCCGAACGGGCCGAGCGCCGCCAGTCGATGCTGCGTGCAGTATCGCCGCTGCTGGCCGGGCGGTATTGCCAGAAATCCTCGCCCGGACCGGCCCGGCGCAGGCCATGCGCGCCCGGCGCGACCATCGCGGCCAGCCGCTCGGCCGACAGGATCAGGCCGGGCAGATGGGCGCCGGCTTGCTCGGCGCGGGATCGAAGTTCGGCGGGACTGCGCGTCAAGACCGCCTCATGCCGCCTGACGGCTGCCGAAACGCTGATCCAGCAGGCGGGCGATCACCGCGTCGGTGGTCTCGCCACGCGCGCGGGCAGCGAAGGACAGCGCCATCCGATGCCGCAGAACCGGCGGGGCCATCGCCTCGACATCCTCCAGCGTGGGCGCGAACCGGCCGTTCAGAACTGCGCGCGCCCGCGTGACCAGCATCAGCGCCTGCGCGGCCCTGGGACCGGGGCCCCAGACCAGGGTGTCGGCCACGAAGGGCGCGGCCTCGTCGGCACCGGGTCGGAAGGCGCGCACCAGATCGAGGATCGCTTCCACCACGGCCTCGCCCACCGGCATCTGCCGGATCAGGCGTTGCGCGGCGATCAGCCCCTGCGCGTCGAATGCCGCATGGGCCGCGCCCTCGGCAATGCCGGTCGTCGCCAGCAGGATGCCGCGTTCGGTGTCGCGGTCGGGATAATCGACGTCGATCTGCAGCAGGAAGCGGTCCAGTTGCGCCTCGGGCAGTGGATAGGTTCCCTCTTGTTCGATCGGGTTCTGGGTGGCGAGGACATGGAAGGGGCGCCCCAGCGGACGATGCCGGCCGCTGACCGTCACCTCGCGTTCCTGCATCGCCTGCAGCAGCGCGGATTGGGTGCGCGGGCTGGCGCGGTTGATTTCATCGGCCATCAGAAGCTGGGTGAAGACCGGTCCTTCGATAAAGCGGAAGGCACGGCTGCCATCGGTCAGCACGTCCAGCACCTCGGAGCCGAGGATATCGGCCGGCATCAGGTCGGGGGTGAACTGGATGCGCTGGCTGTCCAGCCCCAGCACCGTGGACAGCGTATCGACCAGCATCGTCTTGCCCAGTCCCGGCTGGCCGACCAGCAGCGCATGACCGCCCGACAGGATCGCCGCGAGAACCTGCTCCACCACATGGTGCTGACCGACGAAGCGGCCTTCGATGCTGGCGCGCGCATCGGCAAGCCGCGCACCCAGGGTCTGAACCTCCTGCACCAGAATTTCATCCGAAGCCATGACAATGCCCTTCCGCTGCTTTACACCCGAGCATAGGGAAATCGGGCGGAGGCGACCATAACGAATGCCGGATCGGGGTGACAAAAGCGTGAGTGCGGCGGGCATCGCCGAAGCCGCCGGCAAGGCCGCGAAGAAAGGCGGACTGCCGCCGGTTCATCTGTGGAATCCGCCGTTCTGCGGCGATCTGGACATGGAAATCCGCGCCGATGGCGTGTGGTTCTATGAAGGCACCCCGATCGGGCGACCGGCCATGGTGAGGCTGTTCTCGACCGTGCTGAAACGCGAGGGCGACAGCTTTTTCCTGGTGACTCCGGTCGAAAAGGTCGGAATCCGTGTCGAGGACGCGCCATTCATCGCCGTCGATGCCGAGATCGCGCCGGACCGGATCATCTTCACCACCAATGTCGGCGATCTGGTGACGGCCGATGCCGAGCACCCGATCGTGATCCGCGGCACGACGGCCGAGCCGCGACCCTATGTTCATGTCCGCGCCGGTCTGGAGGCGCTGATCGACCGCAAGACCTTCTACCGTCTGGCAGCGGCAGCCGATGTCACCGGGGACGGGGACGGACGCGCGGGCGTCCGCTCGGCCGGGCAATTCTTCCCGCTGGAGCCCTAGGACCCCATGCCGCGCTTCGCCGCCAACCTGACCATGCTGTTCACGGAACTTCCGCTTCAGCAGCGCTTTGCCGCCGCCGCTGCGGCGGGATTCGAGGGTGCCGAGATCCTGTTTCCCTATGATATCGCCGTCAGCGATCTGTCGCGCGCGGCGATCAGGGCGGGGCTGGAGATCGTGCTGATCAACTGCCCGCCGCCGAACTGGGCCGGCGGTCCGCGCGGCTTCGCCGCCCAGCCTGGCATGGAAGACCGTTTCCGCCACGATTTCGTGCGCGCCCTGCGCGTCGCCGAATCGCTGCGCGCGCGCCACATCCACATCATGGCCGGCAAGGCCGAGGGCGCCCGCGCCGACGCAGCCTTCCTTGACAATCTGGCATGGGCGGCCGCGCGCGCGCCTCATGCCAGCCTGACGATCGAGCCGATCAACCACGAGGACATGCCGGGCTATTACCTGTCGGACTACGACAAGGCCGCCGCGATCATCGAACGGCTGGGCGCGACGAATCTGGGCCTGCAATTCGATGCCTATCACGCCCAGAAGATCACCGGCGACGCGCTGGCGGCCTGGGCCCCCGTCGCATCGCTGGTGCGCCATGTGCAGATCGCGGGTTGTCCCGGACGCCACGAGCCCGATACCGGCGGGATCGACTATCCCGCGTTCTTCGAAATGCTCGACCGATCGGGATACCGGGGCTGGGTCAGCGCCGAATACGACCCCGTCCGGCAGACCGCCGCGGGCCTGGGCTGGCTGCCCGCCCGAACGCCATGACCGCGATTTTTCGTGGCGCCATGGGAACTTGATACAAGCGTTGCCGTTCTTTCGGCAGCACGACATGCGACGGACGGCCGCGACGGTGCGTCCGCGCAAGCGGAAAACGAAGGGAGAAGCTTCATGAATTCTATCATCTATATCGTCGGCCTTGTCGTGGTCGTCCTGTTCATCCTGTCCTTCCTCGGCCTGCGCTGAGGCGTCGGGCGGCTGCGCATGGCAGCCGCCCGGAGGGCCGGCTGCGGGGCAGTCGCCCCCCTTCCAGACAGGGCGATTTCCGCTGGCCTTTCCGGGCCTGCCGCGATAGGGCAGCGGCGCAAACCGGAAGGCCCCACGCATGGACATTCGCAACATCGCCATCATCGCCCATGTCGACCACGGCAAGACAACGCTGGTCGATCAGCTCCTGAGGCAATCGGGCGCCTTCCGCGAGAACCAGACCGTCGCCGAGCGGGCGATGGACAGCAACGATATCGAACGCGAACGCGGGATCACGATCCTGGCCAAGGCGACCAGCGTCGAATGGAAGGGCACCCGCATCAATATCGTGGACACGCCGGGCCATGCCGATTTCGGCGGCGAGGTCGAACGGATCCTGTCCATGGTCGACGGCGTCTGCCTGCTGGTCGATGCCGCCGAGGGCCCGATGCCACAGACCAAGTTCGTGACATCCAAGGCGCTGGCGCTTGGACTGCGCCCGATCGTCGTGCTGAACAAGGTGGACAAGCCCGCCGCCGAACCCGATGACGCGCTGAACGATGTCTTCGACCTGTTCGCCAATCTCGGCGCCTCGGATGAACAACTGGATTTTCCGCATCTCTACGCCTCGGGCATCGGCGGCTGGTGCGACGAGACGCTGGACGGTCCGCGCAAGGACATGACCGCCCTGTTCGACCTGATCCTGCGTCATGTCGAGCCGCCGAAGCAAATAAGCCGCACCGACGAGCCCTTCCAGATGCTGGCCACGACGCTCGGGGCCGACAACTTTTTGGGACGATTGCTGACCGGCCGGGTCGAGGCCGGTCACGCCAGGGCTGGCGATACGGTGAAGGCACTGGCGCGCGACGGCGCGCGGATCGAACAATTCCGCATCAGCAAGGTGCTGGCCTTCCGCGGCCTGACCCAGCAATCCGTGGACGAGGCACGGGCCGGCGACATCGTGACGCTGGCCGGAATGGCCAAGGCCACGGTGGCCGACACCATCTGCGCCCCCGAGGTCGAGACCGCCCTGCCCTCGCAGCCGATCGACCCGCCCACGATCAGCGTTACCTTCGGTATCAACGACAGCCCGCTGGCCGGCCGCGACGGCAGCAAGGTGCAATCTCGCGTCATCCGCGAGCGGCTGATGAAAGAGGCCGAATCGAATGTCGCGATCAAGGTCGAGGACACGCCCGGCGGCGAGGCTTTCGTGGTCTCGGGGCGTGGCGAATTGCAGATGGGCGTCCTGATCGAGAACATGCGTCGCGAAGGGTTCGAATTGTCGATCAGCCGCCCCCGCGTGATCTTCCGCGAGGAAGACGGCCAACGCCTGGAACCGGTCGAGGAAGTCATCATCGATGTCGAGGACGACTACACCGGCGTCGTGATCGAGAAGCTGACCGGGGACCGCAAGGGCGATATGGTCGACATGCGTCCCGCGGGCCTCGGCAAGACCCGCATCGTGGCCCATGTTCCCTCGCGCGGGCTGATCGGCTATCACGGCGAATTCATGACCGACACCCGCGGCAATGGCGTGCTGAACCGCATCTTTCACGGCTGGACACCCTACAGGGGCGCCATACAGGGGCGCCGTCAAGGCGTGCTGATCAGCATGGAGAACGGCGTGTCCGTGGCCTATGCGCTGTGGAACCTGGAGGATCGCGGCAAGATGTTCATCGGCGCGCAGGAACAGATTTATCAGGGCATGATCATCGGCGAACACAGCCGCGACAACGACCTGGAAGTGAACCCGTTGAAGGGCAAGAAGCTGACCAATGTCCGCGCCTCGGGCACCGACGAGGCCGTGCGCCTGACACCGCCCGTGCGCCTGTCGCTGGAAGCGGCCATTGCCTATGTCAATGATGACGAACTGGTCGAGGTCACGCCCAAGACGATCCGGCTGCGCAAACGCCATCTGGATCCGCATGAACGCAAACGCCAGGCCCGTGCGGAGGCCTGACCATCGCGGTGAAATTTCGCCATGGAATCAGGCTTTCCCCTAGGTAAAACTGTCTATTTAGAAGGTTTGCGGAACCGCCTTTCCGTGTTAGCCTGCCCATACCGGAATTGTGTGTTTTCCCTGCAACACGGCTTTCGGTTCGGGGCGATTGCGCTGCGGTCTTCCGTGCGGGCCGCGACCTGCGCCCTGAATCACGCGAACGCGCCGAGGCGGACATGAGCAAGCATCAGATCATCGCCGACGGGACCAGTCTTCACGGTCGCTCGATCAGGGCGGCCCT
>NZ_DHXG01000073.1:72332-84287 GCF_002413585.1 Paracoccus sp. UBA5162 | reverse complement strand
AAGGACCTGCATCGCATCTTTCCCGACGACCGTTCCGTGCTGGTGGCCGCCGCCGAACAGGCGCTGGTATGGCTGATCGATTCGTCGGTGAAGGCGGTCGTTCAGGTCGACCCGGACGATTCCGTCGCCCAGTTCATCGCGCTTGGCGAGACCTATATCGACTGGGCCAGCGCCAACCCTTCGCAATTCCGCCTGCTGCAGGATGAACGTGTTCTCAATGCCAAGGCGACGCCGCAGCTCAGCCGCTATATCGATTCGATGGTGGATCTGATGATCAGGACCCTCGAACGTGCGCGCGATGCCGGCCGCCTGAAACCGGACGAGAACATTCCGCTGATGGCCCTGTCCTCGCACGCCTTCGTCATAGGGCTTGGCAGGATGATCGTCGAGGGGCGGCTGCACGACACGCTGCCGGACGTGCCCTGTTTCTCGGCGGCCCGGATCGCCAAACTGGCGCTGCGTGACTTTGTTCATCGTGCCGCGCGCGGCAGCGTACCCGCCCGCGGCTCCGGGAATCAGAACATTCCCGCGTGATCACGGTGACGTCCGCCGGGTCACGGCAATCCGATTGCGCTTGGATCTTTCTTCACGCTTTTCGGGCATAATAAAGGCTTGAACCCGACGGGAAGCGAGCAGCGCACTGCCGCTTTCCGGGCTGCGGCGGATCTGGGGTTCCGTCGCAGCCTTTTTTGCCGCAGGCCGGCCCGCGTGAAGGCCCAGGGGATCGGTCCTCCACAGAAGGGCGCGGCCTCTTTCCCCTGCAGGCTGCTTGCGCTATGCCCTCGGCAACCCGCGATCTGTGAAAGCAAGAACCCCGTGACCGATCATATCATCAAGGATATCGCGCTGGCCGATTTCGGCCGCAAGGAACTGGACATCGCAGAAACCGAGATGCCCGGGCTGATGGCGCTGCGCGCCGAATATGGCGAGGCCAGGCCATTGGCCGGGGCGCGGATCGCCGGCAGCCTGCACATGACCGTGCAGACCGCCGTGCTGATCGAGACGCTGGTGGCGCTTGGGGCCGAGGTCCGCTGGGCATCGTGCAACATCTTCTCGACCCAGGATCACGCCGCCGCCGCCATCGCCGCCACCGGCGTGCCTGTCTTTGCCATCAAGGGCGAGACGCTGGCCGAATACTGGTCCTATACCGACCGGATCTTCCGCTTCGGGGGCAATGAAAAGGACGGCGGCACGGCCAACATGATCCTCGACGATGGCGGGGATGCGACGATGTATGTCCTGCTGGGCGCGCGGGTCGAGGCGGGCGAGACGGAACTGATCGACACCCCCGCCAGCGAAGAGGAAGAGGCGCTGTTTTCCCAGATCCGCAAGCGCATGGCCGAAACGCCGGGATGGTTCGCCCGTCAGCGCGACGCGATCCGGGGCGTCAGCGAGGAAACCACCACCGGCGTTCACCGTCTCTACGACCTGCATCGCAAGGGGCTGCTGCCCTTCGCCGCGATCAACGTGAACGACAGTGTGACCAAGTCGAAATTCGACAACAAGTACGGGTGCAAGGAATCCCTGGTCGATGGCATCCGCCGTGCGACCGATGTCATGATGGCCGGAAAGGTCGCCGTGGTCTGCGGATATGGCGATGTCGGCAAGGGCAGCGCGGCCAGCCTGCGCGGAGCCGGTGCGCGGGTCAAGGTCACCGAAGTCGATCCGATCTGCGCGCTTCAGGCCGCCATGGACGGGTTCGAGGTGGTGAGGCTGGAAGACGTGGCCGACAGCGCCGACATCTTCATCACCACGACGGGCAACCGCGACGTGATCCGGCTGGAACACATGCGCGCGATGAAGGACATGGCCATCGTCGGCAATATCGGCCATTTCGACAACGAGATTCAGGTCGCGGCTCTGCGGAACCACAAATGGACCAACGTCAAGGATCAGGTGGACATGATCGAGATGCCTTCGGGCAACCGCATCATCCTGCTGAGCCAGGGCCGTCTGCTGAATCTGGGCAACGCCACCGGCCATCCCAGCTTCGTCATGTCGGCCAGCTTCACCAATCAGGTTCTGGCCCAGATCGAGCTTTGGACCAGGGGCGCGGATTACCAGCCGGGCGTGTATATCCTGCCCAAGGCGCTGGACGAAAAGGTCGCGCGGCTGCATCTGGACAAGATCGGCGTCAAATTGTCCACCCTGTCGAAGGAACAGGCCGATTACATCGGCGTGACGCCCGAGGGGCCCTTCAAATCAGATCATTACCGGTACTGACCTCATGACCGAATATTCGCTGTTCACCTCGGAATCCGTGTCCGAGGGTCATCCCGACAAGATCGCCGACCAGATCAGCGACGCGATCCTGGACGCCATCCTGGCCGAGGACCCGCGCGCCCGCGTTGCCTGCGAAACCATGGTCAAGACCGGGGTCGCCATCATCTCGGGCGAGATCACGACCAGCGCCTGGGTCGATCTGGAATCCATCGTGCGCGGCGTCATCAACGATATCGGCTATACCAGCAGCGATGTCGGCTTTGACGGCGCCACCTGTTCGGTCATCAACATCATCGGCAAGCAATCGCCCGAGATCAATCAGGGCGTCGATCGCCAGAGCCTCGAGGAACAGGGCGCGGGCGATCAGGGACTGATGTTCGGCTATGCCAGCGACGAGACCGACGTGCTGATGCCTGCGCCGATCACCTATGCCCATCGGCTGGTGGAACGTCAGTCGAAGGTCCGGCGCGACGGCACGCTGGACTGGTTGCGCCCGGACGCCAAGTCGCAGCTGACGCTGCGCTATGGTGCGGACGGCCGGCCCGAGGCCATCGACGCGGTGGTCCTGTCCACCCAGCACAATCCCGAAATCACCCTGGCCGATCTGCGCGAGGCAGTGATCGAGGAAATCATCAAGCCGGTCCTGCCCGCCGAATGGCTGTCGCCCGAAACCAAGTATTTCATCAATCCGACCGGTAAATTCGTCATCGGCGGGCCGGTCGGCGATTGCGGGCTGACCGGGCGCAAGATCATCGTGGACAGCTATGGCGGCATGGCCCGGCATGGCGGCGGCGCGTTCTCGGGCAAGGATCCCAGCAAGGTGGATCGCTCGGCCGCCTATGCGGGACGCTGGGTGGCCAAGAACATCGTCGCAGCCGGCTTGGCCAGCCGGTGCGAAATTCAGGTCAGCTATGCGATCGGCGAAGCGCGGCCCACTTCGATCAGCCTGAACACCTTCGGAACCGAGACGGTGCCGCACGAGCGGATCGTGGCCGCCCTGCGCGAGGTCTTCGACCTGCGCCCCTTCGCCATCATCCGCGACCTGGACCTGCTGCATCCAATCTATCGGCCGACCGCGACCTATGGCCATTTCGGCCGCGATCCCCATGCGCTGGCCGGGGCGACGGCGTTTTCCTGGGAACGGACCGACCGCGCCGAGGCGCTGAAAGCGGCGCTGAGCTGACCGGCCGGGGCGCTTTGCCCCGGATGCCGGACCGGCCAGCCGGGGATGCCGGGTCGCGCGTTCTCAGAACGCCATCATGCCCCAGTATTTCGTGCCGGTGACCGGCTTGCCATCATTGGCCAGCAGAAAGCCCGACAGGACGCGAATCACGCCCCAGACCGCAAGAAAGGCCCAGATCAGGAAGCCGAGGCCCACGACCATCGTGACGACGGCCAGGACCGCGATCAGCAGGCTGATCCAGAACGTCCGGATCTGGAAGGTCAGATGCGTGTCCAGAACCGGGTGCCGGCCCCTGGCGATATAGGCATAAACCACCCCGACCAGTGTCGTGATCGCTACCGCATAGCCGATGGCGTAAAGCCCATAGATCAGTTTCGCGGGCAGCAACGGATCGCCGGGGCCGGTCGCGGCTTCGGCTGCGGGCGGGGGTGGCATATCGGTCATGACGGGGCTCCGTACAGGTTGCGGGCGCGATCCTCGAAGGCGCGGACGATGCGCGCCATCGCCTCGTGGAAGACGACGCCGATCAGGCGTTGCAGTATGGCGTTGCGAAATTCGAAATCGACAAAGAATTCCACCCGGCAGCCGCCTTCAGGACGGTCGTGGAAAGTCCAGCCGCTGCGCATGTATCTGAACGGGCCGTCCAGATATTCGGTGTCGATCTTCAGGGCGCCGGTCCGGGGATCGGCGGGCCACAACACGACGCGGCTGCCGAAACGTTCGCGAAAGACCTTGAAACTGATGACAAGATCGGCCGCGATCTCCTCGGCGCCGTCCGGTCGGGTCTGGCGCGACCGTACGCGGGCGGCGCTGTTCCAGGGCAAAAATTCCGGATAGCGTTCGACATCGGCGACGAGGTCGAACATCTGGCGGGCGCTGTAGGGAAGGTCGCGGTTGTCCTGGTGTTGCGGCAAGGCGGGGCTCTTGTCTTTGGGCGCGTTGTCTGGTCGGCTCTGCGCATCTAGCAGGCGAGGCCGGGAATGAACAACCTGATCTGGTTTCTTCGCGCATCGCGATGGGCGCGGCACCCGCCAAGCGCCCGGATGGTCAAGCTGGTTCTCGCGATCGTGGCGGCCGGACTGATCATCCTGGCGTTGGAATGGCTGGACCTGTGGCCCGACTGGGCGCAGATGCAGAACGGTCGCGGCCTGCGACTGCCCCGGTAGTGAGATCAATGGCGGGGCGCATCCGCCCGCACACGGCGCGGGCGCGGCTGCGCGGCGTGGGCGGCCGCAAGCCCGGCCAGTCCCAGCAATCCGATCGTTATCAACATGTCATCCTCCTTTCCGGCTGCGTGGCGGGCCTCAGGGTCCGGCCTCGCTGAATGTCTGGCATTGCGCCATGTCGCCTGATTCGAAACCACGCATCAGCCATGTCTGGCGTTGCCTGGCGCTGCCATGGGTAAAGCTGTCGGGCACCGGCGTCCGTCCGGCGCCGGACTGGATCACGTCGTCGCCAACCGCGCGGGCGGCATTGGCCGCTTCTTCCAGATCGCCCTGTTCCAGCGATCCGAATCGATCCCGCGCCTGCCGCGCCCAGATCCCGGCATAGCAATCGGCCTGAAGCTCGGTCAGGACCGACAGCGCGTTTGAATCCCGTTCGCTGATGCGCTGGCGGCTGGCGTTGACCCGCGACAGCGTGCCCACAAGATTCTGCACGTGGTGGCCGACCTCGTGGGCGATCACATAGGCATAGGCGAAATCGCCGCCCGCGCCCATCTTCTGCGCCATCAGATTGAAGAAATCGGTGTCCAGATAAACCTTCTGGTCGTTCGGGCAATAAAACGGCCCCATTGCCGCCGAGGCGCCGCCGCAGGCCGATTGCACCACGCCCCCGTAAAGCACGAGGGTCGGGTTGCGGTAATCCATGCCGGCCTGTTCGGGAAGAATGCCGGCCCAGACCTCTTCGGTATCGGCCAGCACGACCGAAACGAAATCGCCCCAGCGTTGATCCTCTTGCGTCAGCGGCACGCTGCCTTGGCGCCCCTGCTGGGTTTGGTTCTGGCTCTGGTCTATCTGGCGGATCACAGGGGTGATATCGACGCCGAAGAAATATCCCACGGCCAGCACGACCAGCGTTCCCACGACGCCGATGCCGCCGGCCCCGGTCGCGCCCATGCTGCGCCGATCCTCGATATTGCTGCTGCCGCGCCTGCCTTGCCATTTCATCCGACGGTTTCCTCCGAGGATCTGCGGTCCCTTGTGCCGAACGCCGCTTACCCCGCCCGGTTCCCGGCTTTCGCGCCGTGCGGACGGTCGCGGGGCACGCGAGCGGCGCGGAAGTGACTTGACGCCGCGCGCCCGGCAGAGGATGCAACGTTTCGATCCGAAGGGGAATGCAATGCTGCGCAGGCTATACGACTGGACCATGGGGCTTTCGGCCCATCGCCATGCGATGACCGCCCTTTTCGGCGTCAGTTTCATCGAAAGCTCGGTCTTTCCGATTCCGCCGGATGTGCTGATGATCCCGATGGTTCTGGCGCGTCGCTCGAAGGCGATGGCCGTCGCGCTGATCGCGACCGCCGGGTCGGTGCTGGGCGCGATGCTGGGCTACTGGATCGGCGCGGCGCTGATGGACAGCCTGGGTCAGGCGGTTCTGGCCGCCTATGGCAAGCAGGATGCCTATGCCCAGCTTGCCGCGCGCTTTGCGGATTATGGCGGCTGGGCGGTGCTGTTCGCGGCGCTGACGCCCTTTCCGTTCAAGGTCATCACGATCTTTTCGGGCGCCGTCGGCTTTTCGTTGCCGTTGTTCATCCTGACCTCGATCATCGGTCGCGCGGGCCGGTTCTTCATCGTCGCGGGGCTGTTGTGGCGCTTTGGCCCGCCGATCCGCGACTTCATAGAGCGTCGGCTTGGGCTGGTTTTCACCCTGTTCATGGCTGCGCTGATCGGCGGTTTTGCCGCGTTGAGGTATCTGTGACCGGAACAAGACTTGCCCTTCTGGCCGCCGCGGGTTCGGCGGCCCTGCTGATCGCCGCGCTAGGATTTCAGGCCGCCGGCTATGCGCCCTGCGAATTGTGCATCCTGCAACGCTGGCCGCATGTCGTGGCGGTGGTGATCGGCGCGCTGATCTGGCTGACCGGATGGGTGCGACCGCTGTCCGTGCTGGGGATGGCAGCGGTAGCCGTTGCTATGGGCCTTGCCATCTATCACACCGGGGTCGAAATCGGCTGGTGGCCGGGGCCGTCGCAATGCTCGGGCGGGGTGACCGACTTCGCGAAGATGTCGTTGAAAGATCTGACGGCAAAGCTGAAAACCGCCCCGGTCGTGCGCTGCGACGAGGTCGTGTGGCGCTTTGTGGGCCTGTCCATGGCCAGCTGGAACGCGATCCTTTCCGCAGGGCTGGCGGCAATCTGGGGCATGGCTGCCCGCGCGGGCCGTTCATCAATCTAGGGTCGGACTTGCTGCGGCCCTTCGTCTGGCGCGCAGCCGCTTCACAGCGCGCGCCGCGCCTTCTGTTCGGGCATGCCATCATTCCGGATGGTCGTGATGCGGCACGCCCAAGGTATTTGACCTCTGGCAGCGGGCAAGACCCGAGCCATTGCGCAGCAATACCGGCAGGTCCTATCGTGGGGCGAAGGGGACTGATGCCCTCTGCGTCGGAATGCGAATGGTGGTCGGGGCGAGAGGATTCGAACCTCCGACCTACGGTACCCAAAACCGTCGCGCTACCAGGCTGCGCTACGCCCCGACGAGGCGGCTTCTAGCGGATCGCGCCGGCCGGGGAAAGGCCTAACGACAGGGCCAGGCCGCCTGACCCTGGTCCAGCGCCGGATAGGCCATCGGCTGACCCGTAGCCAGTCCCAGACGGTCGGCCTCTCCTGCCGCGACTTCCAGAATCGCCAGCCGCAGCGGATCGGGATCGCCCGCCAGGGCGCCGGGTATCGGGGTCTCGTCCAGCGGCCGGGCATTGCGGTGAATGTAGCGGATCACGCCGCGCGCATCCATGAAGACGATGTCCAGCGGCAGATAGGTGTTCTTCATCCAGAAGCTGGATTCGCGTGGCGTTTCGTAAAGAAACAGCATCCCCGTATCCGCTGGCAGCGATTCCCGGAACATCAGGCCCCGGGCGCGTTCCTGCGGATCGTCGGCGATCTCGACACGGACCGCGCGCGCTCCGTCCGGGGTCATGAACAGAGCCACGTCCTGCGCGCAGGCCGCAGGTTCCAGCGCAGCCACCGCAGGCTGCGCGGTCACGGCGCTCATCATCGTCAGCAGGAGAAGCGCGGTCGCGACCGGTCTATTCCGCGACATGGGCGAGCAGCGCCTCGTCTGAGTCATCGACAAAAGGGCCCGGGATCTCGGCACTGCCACCCCCTTGTGTCGTCATGCCCTGATCCCAGCTTGCGATCTGCGCGGCCATCAGGCCCCGCGGCCCTTCCACGACGCGCAGTGCGATCGCTTCGCCGATGGCGAGGTCGGCAAAACCCGAATGGCGCAGCACCTCGACATGCAGGAAGACATCTTCGGGATGGCCGAAGATATTGGCGAAACCGAAACCCTTGGACTTGTCGAACCATTTCACCCGCGCCGGATGCAGCGGCAACTGGTCGAGATGTTCGATGATGCCGTTGTCCAGATCGGCGATCGGCGCCGTTCCGTCGGATTCCGGCGGTTCGATCGAGACGATCTCGGAGGCCTGCAGGCCACGTGCCGTCGGCTGGACATAGAAGGTGACCAGCGATTGATCGGCGACGGAAGACCGCCCGAAGTTCCGCAGCACGTTGGCGTGCAGCAGAATGTCGGCGCCCCCCTGTTCGTTCAGGATGAAGCCGTATCCCTTGCCCGGATCAAACCACTTGACCAGGCCCTTTTGCAAAACAGCACCGTTTTCATCACTCATCGTCATTTCATTCCGCGCAATGCGCTTGTTTCAGAACGTCAAACCGGCAACCTTGTCGGTTCTCCAGATATGGGGCGCGCACAGGTCACATGAAGGCGCTCCGATTTCAAGCGGGTCAAATCAACGCGAGGCATTCCCAGCCTTATACCGAAGACCTCATGCGTCAAGCCTCAAGGCGACAAGCGCGTGACAAACCAGCGATTATCTGCCTGCAGCCGCCAGCAGAAGCGGTCGTGCAGACGGAATGCGCCGTCGGCCCAGAACTCGATCTGTCGGGGATGAATGCGGAAGCCGCCCCAGAAGGGCGGGCGCGCCGGCGAGGGGCCGCGCAGCAGCGCCTGCTTCGCCGCGGCCGAAACCAGGCTGGCACGGCTGTCAAGCGGCTGCGACTGATGCGAGGCCCAGGCCCCAAGCCGGCTTTGCAGGGCGCGGCTTTCGAAATAGGCGTCGGCCTGCGGACCGTCCTCGCGGGTGACGGCGCCGCGAACGCGAATCTGGCGACGCAGTGATTTCCAGTGCATGACGAAGGCGGCCTTGCCGTTCTGCGCAATCTGGCGGCCCTTGGCGCTGTCGTAATTGGTGTAGAAGACGAACGCGCCCCTGGTCCCGGCGCCCTCGATCTGCTTCAGCAGGACCATGCGCACATCGGGCATTCCCTCATCATCCACCGTCGCCAGGGCGATGGCGTCGGGATCATTGGGCTCGACCGCCTTCGCCTCGTCCAGCCATGTCCGCGCGATGTCGAACGGGTCCTCGCCCGCAAAGATGCCGCTGCGATCCGTCATCTTGTGATCCCTCGTGTTTCCTGACGCTTGATGCTGCCAAGCCTTTGGCCTAAGCACTATCACAACGAGTTGAAAAGGCGAGAGGTCCCACATGTCGAGCGAGCATCAGGGCGGTCTGATGGCCGGAAAGCGGGGCCTGATCATGGGACTGGCCAACGACAAGTCGATCGCCTGGGGCATCGCCAAGGCCCTGGCCGCGGAAGGGGCGGACCTGGCCTTTTCCTATCAGGGCGAGGCGCTGAAAAAGCGCGTCGATCCGCTGGCGGGGCAGCTTGGCTCGACGACCGTGCTGCCCTGCGACGTGGGCGACGAGGCGTCGGTGGACGCGCTGTTCGACCGGTTGGCCGATGGCTGGGACCGCCTTGATTTTCTGGTCCACGCCATCGGGTTTTCCGACAAGGATCAGCTGCGTGGCCGCTATGCCGACACGACGCGGGACAATTTCCTGAAGACGATGGACATCTCGGTCTATTCCTTCACCGCCGTCGCGCGGCGCGCGGCCGCGATGATGCCCGATGGCGGTTCCATCCTGACGCTGACCTATTACGGCGCCGAACGGGTCATGCCGCATTACAACGTGATGGGCGTCGCCAAGGCGGCGCTGGAAGCCTCGGTCCGCTATCTGGCCGAGGATCTGGGCAAGGACCGAATCCGCGTCAACGCGATCAGCGCCGGGCCGATCAAGACACTGGCGGCCAGCGGTATCGGCGATTTCCGCTATATCATGAAGTGGAACGAACTGAACTCACCCCTGCGGCGCAATGTCACGCAGGAGGATGTCGGGAATTCCGCCCTCTACCTGCTGTCGCGACTGGGCCAGGGGGTCACCGGCGAGGTTCACCATGTCGATGCGGGTTATCATGTCGTCGGCATGAAGGCGGTTGACGCGCCCGATATCGCCACCGTCAAAAAGGACTGATCCGGCGGGTCAGGGGTATTTGGGCAACGAAGAAGGCTGATGAACAGCGTTTCGGCAGATCAGCTTGTGCTGTTCACGGCCACGCTGGCGGTGGCGATCCTGTCGCCCGGCCCCGGCGTGATCGCGGTCAGCCAAAGCGCCTTCGCCCTGGGTCGGGGCCGCGCGATGCCCTATGGCTGGGGGCTGGCCTTCGGCGCTTCGCTGTGGTGCCTGTTCTCGCTTCTGGGTCTGACGATGCTGTTCGGGCTGATGCCCTGGACCTATACCGCGCTGAAGATCGCCGGCGGTGCCTATCTGATCTGGATCGCCTGGAGGATGTGGCGCCATGCGGCCGATCCCTTGCCCGGCCCGGCCGGGGGGCGGCGCGGAACCGGGTTCGCCGCCGGTATCGCGCTCAACCTGTCCAATCCCAAGCCGGCGCTGTTCTATTCCGCCGTGATCCTGTCGATCTTTCCCCCGCCGCTGTCGGCGCTGGACAAGGGCGCGGTCTATCTGACAGCGGTGTCGGTGGAACTTGGCTTCTATTCCGCCCTGGCCAGCATGATGGCTTTGCCTTGGCTGCGGCGGCGCTATTATGCCGCGAAATTCTGGATCGATCGCGGCGCGGGTCTGGCCATCGGTCTTCTGGGCCTGTCCCTGATCCTGCGCCATTGAAGGAGACGACGCGATGATGGACCGCTTGCCGCACGAAAAGGGTTTTCACGTCAGCTGGGATCAGTTGCACCGCGATGCGCGGGCCCTGGCCTGGCGGCTGGACGGCACCGAATGGCGCGCCGTGGTGGCAGTCACACGCGGCGGACTGGTCCCGGCGATGATCGTTGCGCGCGAACTGGATATCCGGACCATCGACACGATCTCGATTCGATCCTACCGCGGAATCGGCGCCGAGGCGGGCCAGGGCCAGCTGGAGGTTCTGAAACGCCCCGATGACGGGTTGATGGCCGATGGCGACGGGATCCTGGTCGTCGATGACCTTGTCGATTCCGGCCGCACCCTGGAACTGATCCGCGAGATGTATCCCAAGGCACATTTCGCCACCGTCTATGCCAAGCCCAAGGGCAAGCCGATGGTGCAAAGCTGGATCACCGAGGTCAGCCAGGACACCTGGATCTTCTTTCCGTGGGACATGGCGCTGCAATATGTCCAGCCCTACCGGGGCGAGGACTGAAAACCCGTCATGGCAGGGGCGCGGGATGGCGATGCCGGCCTCTTGACACCAGCGTATCTGGTTGAAGTGCGACGCGAGATCCTTCCCCTGAAGGGGCCGGCCGCATGGCTTTTCCTGCCGGGACGGGCAGAATCCTGCCCATCTCTTACAAAACGCAGGAACCGGGTCACGTCGACCGACATTAGTCCTTCGAAGCGCCTGCCGGTCGCACGGATTGATCGGTCGTGCTGGTAAAACCAATGGAGGAAGACATGCGTAAGCTTCTTTTGACCACAGCCTTTATCCTGCCCCTCGGCGTTGCGCCGGTTCTTGCGCAGGATACCAATACCCAAGCGCCCGCTGATGGCGCGGCCGCACCGATGACGACCGATCCGGCCGCGGACCCCGCCGCGGCCGACAATCAGGCTGCAGCCGCAGCCGCGGATGTTGCCGCCAGCGGCAAGGTCGCGCAGGAACAGGCGCCGAACGAACTGCGGCTGGACTGGATCACCAATACCTCGGTCACGGCGCCCGACGGCACCGCAATCGGTGACATCAACGATCTGATCGTGGACGCCGAACAGGGAACGATGATCGCGGCGATCATCGGTGTGGGCGGCTTCCTGGGCATCGGTGAAAAACAGATCGCCGTGCCCTGGGATCAGTTGAAGGTCAACTATGACGCGCAGGAGATCACCAGCGAGTTGACCAAGGAAGAGGCCGATGCGGCGCCGGAATACGTGTTCCGCGAGCGTGAGGCGGCTCCGGGTGCCAACGCGCCGGCGGCTGGTGGCACGCTGGCCACCGACCCGGCAACGGCCCCGGCCGATCCGGCGATGGCCCCGGCCGATCCGGC
>NZ_DHXG01000073.1:51595-72015 GCF_002413585.1 Paracoccus sp. UBA5162 | reverse complement strand
CCGGCCGATCCGGCAGCGGCTCCGGCCGACCCGGCAGCGGCTCCGGCTGATCCGGCAGCGGCTCCGGCTGATGGTGCTGCGCCGGCAGATGGTGCAGCGGCCCCGGCCGATGGCATGGCGCCGGCAGATGGCGGCATGACGACCGAAGAGAAGCCGGCCAGCAACTAGGGCCTGCGGTTAGGTAATGATTGAAGCGGCCCTTCGGGGCCGTTTTTTTTTTGCGATCGCGGTTGCGCCGCAAGCGATCGGTCAGCCATGCGCCAACCGGGGCCGGCCCGGTCATGCAGCACGCGGTTGCGCCGCAAGCGACCCGCTAGCCGTTTCCGCCGCGCACGAACCGCGATGCACTTTCGGCGGCGCGTTGCAGGGCGCGGCTCTTGTTCACGGTTTCCTGGAATTCGGCCTCGGGATCGCTGTCATAGACCACCCCGCCGCCCGCCTGAATGTAAAGCGAGCCGTCCTTGACCACCCCGGTCCGCAAGGCGATGCACATGTCCATCTCGCCATTGCCGGCGAAATAGCCGACCGCACCGGCATAGACGCCGCGCTTTTCGGGCTCCAGTTCGTCGATGATCTGCATCGCGCGGACCTTGGGCGCCCCCGAAACCGTGCCCGCCGGCAGACCCGCCAGCAACGCTGACAAGCCATCCTCGCCTTCGCGCAATTCTCCCACGACATTCGACACGATATGCATGACGTGGCTGTAGCGCTCGATGGTGAATTGCTCGGTGGGACGGACAGTGCCGGTTCTGGCGACACGACCGACATCGTTGCGGCCCAGATCCAGCAGCATCAGATGTTCGGCCAGCTCTTTCTGATCGCCCAGAAGTTCGGCCTCCAGCGCGCGGTCCTCGGCCTCGTTCGCCCCGCGCGGTCGGGTTCCGGCGATGGGTCGTATCGTCACCTCGCCGTCGCGCAGACGCACGAGGATTTCGGGACTGGCGCCCACGATCTGAAAACCGCCCATGTTCAGGAAGAACATGAAGGGCGAGGGATTGGTGCGGCGCAGCGACCGGTACAGCGCGAAGGGCGGCAGAGGGAACGCCATCCGCCAGCGTTGCGAGGGCACGACCTGAAAGATGTCGCCCGCGCGGATGTATTCCCTGGCCTTCTCGACCGCCGCCAGATAATCCGCTTTGGCAAAGTTCGACACCGGCTCGCCGATCTTGGTGTCGTGGCCCAGGGCGCGCGGCTCGGACGGTTGCCGGTCCAGCGAGCGCAGGGCATCCATCACCCGTTCGGCGGCGCGGGCATAGGCGGCGCGGGCATTGTCGCTGCCATCGTGCCAGGCAGGCGCGCACAGCGTCACCTCGCCCTTCACTCCGTCCAGGACCGCGACGACCGAGGGCCGCATCAGCATCGCGTCGGGCAGATCCAGAGGGTCGGGATTGACGTTCGGCAGATCCTCGACCAGCCGGATCATGTCGTATCCGAGATAGCCGAAAAGGCCCGCCGCGACCGGGGGCACATCCTCGGGCATCTCGGCGATCCGGCTTTCCGAGATCAGCGCCCGCAGACTGTCCAGCGCGGGCCGGTCGTCGCGCTGATATTCGTCGGAAAAGCGCGCCTGGCGGTTGATCCGCGCCTGGCCGTCGCGGCAATCCCAGATCAGGTCGGGCTTCATGCCGACGATGGAATACCGTCCGCGGACCTCGCCCCCCGTCACCGATTCGAGCATGAAGGACATCGGCGCGGCCTCGGCCAGTTTCAGCATCAGGCTGACCGGCGTGTCCAGATCGGCGGCCAGCCGGATCGTCACCAATTGATTATGCCCGGATTTCCAGCCCGCCTCGAAGGCGGGAAATTCAGGCGAAAGCTCCATCACTGGACCTGTGCGTTGATGGCATTGATCGCCTGCTGGTTGATCTGAAGACCGCCCTGCCGTTGGGCCGCGCGGGAATAATAGTCGAAGATGTCGTCCTGCAGGGACTGCCCCATCCGCGATGCGATGGCATTCTTCACGCCACGCGCGTCCTCGCTGTCCAGATCGGCCTTCTGCACCGCGTCCAGACGGACCAGAAAAACACGCTCATCGGCATCGACGACCTCGATCTCGCCGGGTTCCTTCAGGGCAAAGGCCTGTGCAACCACCTGCCGGGGCAGGTTGTCGATCCAGCCGTCGCGCGTCAGACCGGTCTGCGAGGTCCATTCCAGCGGTGCCGGATCCTGCGTCGCCGGATCAGCCGCGGCATTGTCCCCGGCAGCATTCGGCGCCGGGCCCGAATTCTGCACCACTCCGCCCGCGCCCTGCAGCGGCTGCGGTTCCGCACCGGGTTCGGCCGCCGCGCTGGCCCTGAGCTTTTCCTCCTCGGCAAGGGCCAGAAGCTGACGCCTGGTTTCGGCAAGGCGCCAATCCTCGGCGACCGCGTCGCGCACCGCCTCGAAGGGCTTCAGCGTCGCGGGCACCACCTCGTCCAGACGCAGCGCGAAAATGCCGCCATCATCCAGCCGTTCGATTTCGGGAAAGTCGCTTTCGCTGACCGCCTCGGCGCGGTCGCGGAATGCCTGATAGCCGTCGATGCCGCCCGGGCCCGGCGTCTCGCCCGCCACCCAGTCGATCTGGCCCAGTTCCATCGGCGTCTGCTGGGCGACCTCTTCCAGCGTCGCGCCACCGGCCAGCATGTCCTCGTAATCGGCCGAATTATCGTCGATCATGCGTTGCGCGCGGTCGATGGCGGCCTCCTGGCGCAGATCGGGCTTGGCCTCATCGAAGGAAATGTTGATCGGGTCGAGGATCGCGTTCATCGAAAAGAGGGCCGGTCCCAGATCGGTCTGGACCGGACCGACCACGCCCGGTCCGTCAAGCGCGAAAACCGCGTCGCCGGCCGCGCCGAGCTGCTGTCTGGTCATCTCGCCCAGATCGATACTATCCATTGTCAGGCCGCGCTGTATCACGAAGGCTTCGAATGGCTGGGTGCCCGCGTCGATCTGATCCTTGGCGGCCTTTGCCTCGGCCTCGGACGGAAAGACCAGCCGGCTGACCAGTCGCCGCTCGGGTTGCTGGAATTCGTCGATGCGCTCGTCATAGACCGCGCGCAGGGCCGCTTCGTCCAGCTTGACCTGATCCGACATCATCTCGGGGGTCAACCAGACATAGGTGATCTTGCGCGCCTCGGGCGCGGTGAAGCGGTCGGCATTGGCCTGGTGCCAGGCCTTCAGCGTCTTTTCGTCGGGTTCCTCGATGGCGGCGGGAAGATCCTCGGCGGTCAACTCGGCCCAGGACAGATCGCGTGCTTCCAGAATCCAGGCGGCGGCGCGATCCACCATGGCCTGGGGCGCGACCACGCCGCCGGCCACGGCGCGCTGAATCATCAGCCTGGCCTCGTCCTTGCGGACCTCGTCCTCGAAGTCGCTTTCGGCCATGCTCTCGCGCCGCAACGCCTGGGAATAGGCGGTGCGATCGAATTTGCCGTTCGGACCCTTGAAGGCCTCCGCGCCGAGGATCGTCTGGCGAACTGCCTCGTCGCCGACGGAAACGCCCATGCGGCGGGCCTGTTCCTCCAGCGCGGCGGCGGTGAAAAGCTGCGCCTGAACCGATTGCTGAAGACCCAGGGATTGCGCCTGTGCCATGGTCAGCGGCTGGCCGGTCTGCTGCTGGATCGCGATCATCTGCCCGCGCAAAGCGCGCGCATATTCCTCGGCCGTGACCTTGGTCTCGCCGACCGAGCCGATCTCGGACGAACCGCCCGAGAAGCTGGTCACCCCGAAGCCGCCCAGGCCCAGCACCATGAGGCCCAGAAGCAACCAGACGATCGTGGATTTACCGTGTGTGCGCAGGTTCTTCATGGCCCGGCCTTCCGTCATGTCGTGTCGCTGCCGGTTCTAGGACGCGCGCGCCCCCGCCACAAGCCTGTCAGCCGCCGAAACCCGCCAGTCTTTCGGCAAGATGGGCGATTCCGTCCGCATCGACATTGGCGAAGGCCAGGCGGAAATGCCGCGCGCCCTCGGCATCGCCGCGGGGCACGAACATCGTGCCGGGAAGCGCCAGCACACCGGCCCCGCGCACCAGCCGGGGGGCCAGGTCGGCGGAACTCTCGGCGAAGGGATGTTCCACCCAGGCGAAATAGGCCCCGGCGCTTTTCAGCCGCCAGCCCGGCAGATCCGACATTGCCGCCACTGCCGCCGCGCGCCGCGCCAGGATCGCATCGCGTTCGCCGGCCAGCCAGTCGCGCAGGTTCTCGATCCCCCACAGGGCACCGATCTGGCCAAGCTGCGAGGTCGAGATGGCCACCGTATCGAGGAATTTCTCGACCTCGCGCAGCCGCGCCGTCGAGGCGATCATCGCGCCGACGCGGTGGCCGGTCAGCCGGTAGGCCTTGGAAAAACTGTAAAGCTGGATCAGCGTCTGGTCCCGCTCTGCGCGGCGCAGCAGGTCATGAGGGGCGCCAGTGCGGCTGTCGAAATCGCGATAGGTCTCGTCAAGCACCAGCGCCAGGCCGCGCCGCTGCGCCAGATCGAAGAAGGCCGCGACCAGATCCGCGGGATATTCCGCACCCGAAGGATTGTTCGGCGTGACCAGCACGATGGCTTTCGTGCGGGGACCGATCAGTTCTGCGGCCTCGGCCGGATCGGGCAACATGTCCTGGCGGCAGGGCAAGGGGCGCGTGATCACGCCCTGCATGTCCAGCCACATCTTGTGATTGAAATACCACGGCGCCGGCAGGATCACCTCGTCCCCCTGCCCGGCCAGCGTGGCCATTGCGGCGCAGAAGGCCTGATTGCAGCCCTGGGTGATCGCCACCTCATCCGGCGCGACCCGGCCGCCATAGGCGCGCGCGAATTCCGACGCCACGGCGGCGCGCAGATCGGCATTGCCCAGGACCGGGCCATAGAGATGCGCCTCGGGGCGGTTCAGCGCGGCCTCGGCGATGGCGCGGCAAAGTCCTTGCGGCGGCGGCTCTACCGGCGCGGCCTGGCTGACATTGATCAGCGGACGGTCTGGCGGGAAGTCCGCATCCTGCAACCAGCGCCGCGCCTCCATCACCGGCGGCGGAAAGGTGCCCGCAAGGGCGGGGTTCAGCGGCATCATGTCAGTCACGCTCCAGGCTGCGCAGATCGGAAAGGTCGGGCGGCAGCGACAGATCCAGCGACGGCTGCGGCATCGACGGCGCCACGGCATCCGATCCGCCTGACACGGCAGGATCGGCGGCATCGGACCGGGATCCGGCCGCCGCAGGATCGACGTTGGCGGGCTGCGGCACGGACTCGGCTGTCGCGGCAGGCGTGACAGCGGCTGCGTCCGGCGCGGTTTCATCGGCTGGCCGGGCGGGCGCAGTTCGCGCGGCATCCCCCTGCGAGGCGGTCGGGCGGGCCGGTGCTTCGTCCTGCGCGCCGGCCCCCGCCATCCTGGGCACCGCTGGCGCGGCGGGCGCCGAAATCGCATCGGGCCGCGTCAGGTCCGGCGCGTCGCCCGCGTCATCCTCGGGGCTGGCAAGAGCGGGGCCCCGGGCCGGTTCGGTCTGTGGCCGGCGGTTGTCGCCGGTCAGGGCGACGGGTGCGGGTTCGGCGGCGGGTGCGGCAACGGCCGGAGCCTCGGATTGCCGCATCCGCGACCCCGGCACGGCCAGCGGCGCGGGCATCTGCGGCGCAAGATCGCCGCCGCGCCCGAATTCCGAACCCACCGGCAGATCGACCGCCCCAGCCGAGGGCGCGCCTTCGGCCTGCGGCCGATCCGGCGCGGGCGTGGCTGACGCCCGTTCGGTCGGTCCGGCATCGTCCGGTGGCGTCGGCGTCCGGGCCTGCCCGGATCCGTCCGCCTCGGATGCGCGGGCCCCGGATTCGCGGGTCTCGGCTTCCCGAGAGACAGGTTCGGCAGAGACGGCATCGGCCGAGGCGGGCCCGTCGCCCGTCGCCTGCGCGGGTTTGGCGGCCCCGTCCTGCGGCACGGAGCCGGCGGTTTCGGGTGGGTTCGTCGCGGGTGGGGCCGTGCCCGGCAATGGCAGCGCCAACGACAGCGCGACCAGACCGGCGGCGCTGACGACGCCACCATGCAGCAAACCTGTCCAGAAACCGCGTGCCATGCGCCCCTTCACGTCCCGGCCGGGCTTGACCCCCCGGCGCGCTTTGGCCCATCTATAACGAACCCGCCCGCAAGGGGGAACCGCCCCCGAACCGCACCAGCCCGAGGCCGCCCGATGATCCTTCTGATCGACAATTACGACAGCTTCACCTGGAACCTCGTGCATTATCTGGGCGAGGCCGGGGCCGAGGTGGCCGTCCACCGCAACGACCGTATCGGCGTGGACGAGGCGCTGTCGATGGATCCTGACGGCATCGTGATCTCGCCCGGTCCCTGCGATCCGGCGCAGGCGGGGATTTGTCTCGACCTGATCCGCGCGGCAGCCGGGCGCCGGATTCCCCTGCTGGGCGTCTGTCTTGGCCATCAGGCCATCGGCGAGGCTTTCGGCGGCAGGATCGTGCGCGCCAATCGCATCCTGCATGGCAAGGTGGACGCCATCGACCATGACGGCAGCGGCGTCTTCGCCGGCCTGCCCTCGCCGCTGAAGGCCACACGCTATCATTCGCTGACCGTCCAGCCCGAAAGCCTGCCCGAATGCCTGCGCGTCACCGCGACCTCGGATGACGGTACGATCATGGGCCTGATCCACGCCGACCTGCCCATCGAGGGTGTCCAGTTCCACCCCGAATCGATCGCCTCGGAACATGGCCATGACATGATCCGCAACTTTCTGACCCGCTGCCGGACGAAAGCCGCCGCATGAGCACCGACATCCGTCCGCTGATCGGCATCGCCGCGACCCGGCCGCTGACCGGAACCGAGGCCGAGACGGCCTTTGCGGCGCTGTTCGACGGCGCCGCGACGCCGGCACAGATCGGCGGTCTGCTGATGGCGCTGCGCGTGCGCGGCGAGACCGTGGACGAAATCGCCGCCGCCGCCCGCGCCATGCGCAAGCGGATGAACCGGGTCCACGCGCCGGCCGGGGCGATGGATATCGTCGGCACCGGAGGCGACGGCAAGGGCACGTTGAACATCTCGACCGCGGCGGCCTTCGTGGTGGCCGGCGCGGGCGTGACGCTGGCCAAGCATGGCAACCGGAACCTGTCCTCGAAATCGGGCGCGGCGGACGCGCTGACGCAGATGGGGATCAACGTGATGGGCGGTCCCGCCGTGGCGCAACAGGCGCTGGATGTTGCGGGCATCTGCTTCATGATGGCGCCCATGCATCACCCGGCCATGCGCCACGTCGGTCCGCCGCGCACCGAACTGGGCACGCGAACGGTGTTCAACCTGCTTGGCCCGCTGACCAATCCCGCCTCGGTCCGCCGGCAGTTGACCGGCGCATTTTCAGCGCAATGGATCCGCCCCATGGCCGAAGTGCTGCGCGATCTGGGTTCGGATGCGGCCTGGCTGGTCCATGGCGGCGACGGCACGGATGAACTGAGCATCGCGGGCGAAAGCCATGTCGCCGCCCTGAAGGATGGCGGCATCACCGAATTCACCATCACGCCCGAAGATGCCGGCCTGCCACGCCACCCATTCGCGGCGATCATCGGCGGCGAGCCGCGCGACAACGCGAAGGCATTCATCGCCCTGCTGGACGGCGCCGAAAGCGCCTATCGCGACGCCGTTCTGCTGAACGCGGCGGCAGCACTGCTGGTGGCGGACAAGGTGGCCGACCTTCGCGAAGGGGCCGCGATGGCGGCCCGATCCATCGACAGCGGCGCGGCCCGAGCAAAGCTGAAACAGCTTGCCGCCGTCACCGGCCCGCCGCCCGAAACGTGATTCCGCCGGCGCCCTGGGTGCATCTGCCCTTCTTTCAGCAGACATGGCCCGGCATCCGCGACCGGCTGGATAGGGCGGATGGCTGGTTGCCCGGCCCCGACCGGCTTTTTGCGGCCCTCGATGCGATTTCGCCGCATCAGGTCCGGGTGGTCATCCTGGGGCAGGATCCCTACCCGACGCCGGGCCATGCCAACGGGCTTGCCTTTTCGGTCGCGCCCGGCATCGCCGTGCCGCGCAGCCTGAAAAACATCTTCGCCGAACTTCGCGACGATCTGGGCGCGGCCCCGGCCACGGGCGATCTGTCGGCCTGGGCCGAACAGGGGGTTCTGTTGCTGAACACCGCGCTGTCGGTGCTGCCCGGCCAGGCCGGCGCCCATGCCGGATGGGGTTGGCAGGCCCTGGCCCGCGACGCCATGGCCGAGGCGCAGAAACACGGCCCCCTCGCCTTCGTGCTCTGGGGCGCCCATGCACAGAGGGCTGCGTCCGGCCTGCCGCGCAAGCAGGATCTGGTCATCGCCACCGCGCATCCTTCACCGCTGTCGGCGCGGCGCGGCTTTTTCGGCAGCCGCCCCTTCGGCCATATCAATCGCTGGCTGGAGAGGCAGGGCCGGACCCCGATCGACTGGGCGAAGCCGCACGCTCTTCCCTCGTCGCCCCGGCAAGGCTAGAAGCAATCCATGGATATTCTCGACACGATCAAGGCCTACAAACTGGACGAGATCGCGGCCGCCAAGGCCGCCCGTCCGCTTGCCGAAATCGAAGACGCCGCCCGCGCCGCGCCGGCACCGCGCGGTTTCGCCGCCGCGCTGACCGCGAGGGCCGCGACCGGCCCCGCCCTGATTGCCGAAATCAAGAAGGCCAGTCCGTCCAAGGGCCTGATCCGCCCCGATTTCGACCCGCCCTCGCTGGCCCGCGCCTATGCCGCGGGGGGCGCCGCCTGCCTGTCGGTCCTGACCGACGCGCCCAGTTTCCAGGGCGCGCCCGATTATCTGGCAGACGCGCACGCGGCCTGCGACCTGCCGGTCTTGCGCAAGGATTTTCTCCACGACACCTATCAGGTCGCCGAGGCTCGTGCCTGGGGCGCCGATTGCATCCTGATCATCATGGCTTCGGTCGATGACGCGCTGGCCGCCGAGCTTGAGGATGCTGCCCGCCATTGGGGCATGGACGCGCTGATCGAGGTCCACGACGCGGCGGAGCTGGACCGCGCGCTGCGGCTGGCATCGCCGCTGATCGGGGTCAACAACCGCAATCTGCGGACCTTCGAGGTGACGCTGGACGTGACCCGCGATCTGGCCCCGCGCATCCCCGCGGGCCGCGATCTGGTTTGCGAAAGCGGCCTTTTCACCTCGTCCGATCTGGCACGGATGATGGCTGTCGGCGCATCGCGTTTCCTGATCGGTGAAAGCCTGATGCGGCAGGACGACGTGGCTGCGGCGACGCGGGCCATCCTCGACACCGCCAAGGCCGCCGCGCCATGAGCCTGACCCATTTCGACAAGGCCGGACAGGCGCATATGGTCGATGTCTCGGGCAAGCCGGACACAGCGCGCGAGGCAGTGGCCGAGGGTTGTGTGATCATGGCGCCCGAAACGCTGGCCCTGGCCCAGGACGGGACCAAGAAGGGCGATGTGATGGGCGTTGCGCGTCTGGCCGGAATCATGGCGGCCAAGCGCACAGCCGACCTGATCCCGTTGTGCCATCCCCTGCCCATCGCCAGGGTCGCACTTGATCTGACGCCGGATCCGGATCTTCCCGGCATCCGCGTCACGGCGACCGTCCGCACAACCGGCCGCACCGGCGTCGAGATGGAGGCCCTGACCGCCGTCACCGTCGCCTGCCTGACGATCTACGACATGCTGAAGGCGGCGCAGAAGGACATGCGGATCGACGCCATCCGCCTGCTGCGCAAGGAAGGCGGCAAGTCCGGTCTCTACGAGGCCCGCCCGTGATCCCCGTCGATGAGGCCCTGTCGCGCGTTCTCGCGCTGGCTCCGGCGCCGCGGCCGGATCTGGTTCCGCTGGAACGCGCCGCGGGCCGCGCGCTGCTGGAGCCGGCGCGCGCGCGTCTGACCCAACCGCCTTTCGATGCCGCCGCAATGGACGGCTATGCGCTGCGCTCGCGCGATCTGGACGGGCCGCTGCGCGTCGTCGGCACCTCTGCCGCGGGCCATCCATGGTCGGGCGAGGCCGTGCCCGGAACCGCCATCCGCATCTTTACCGGCGCACCCGTTCCGCCCGGCTATGATCGCGTCGTGATGCAGGAAAACACCGTCCGCGAGGGCGACAGCCTCAGCGTTGCCACACGCAGCGATGCCACCCATATCCGCCTGCGCGGCGGCGATTTCGCAGAAGGTGATGTGCTGCCATCCGGGCGAAAGCTGACGGCGGCCGATATCGGCTTGCTGGCAGCGATGAATGTTCCGCAGGTGGTCGTCGCAGACCAGCCCCGCGTCGCGATTCTCGCGGGCGGCGACGAACTGGTCCGGCCGGGTCAGATGCCGCAGCCCGGCCAGATCGTCAGTTCCAACGATCTCGCCATCGCCGCGCTGGCCGCCGAGGCAGGCGCCGTGCCGCGGATCCTGCCCATCGCGCGAGACAGCGAGGCCAGCCTGCGCGACAGCCTGGCCTCGGCCGCGGATGCCGATCTGATCGTCACCATCGGCGGCGCCTCGGTCGGAGATCATGATCTGGTCGGCAAGGTCGCGGCCGACCTGGGCATGGACCGCGCCTTCTACAAGATCGCGATGCGGCCCGGAAAACCGCTGATGGCCGGAACAATCAGCCGGTCCGCCATGCTTGGACTACCAGGAAATCCTGTTTCTGCAATTGTTTGCGGAATTTTGTTCATGCAACCTCTGATCCTTCGGATGCAGGGGCTGGATGCGGGACACCGCATCGGACGCGCCCGTCTTGCCCGCGATCTGGCCCCCGAGGGCGATCGCCAGCATTACCTGCGGGCCGGCCTTGAAGACGGGCCTGACCTGCCGCTGATCAATCCGTTCCGCGACCAGGATTCCGCCCGCCTGTCGCTGATGGCGCAGGCTGACGCCCTGCTGGTCAGGCCCGCCGGCGACCCCGCCCGCAGGGCCGGCGACGTGGTCTGCTTTCTGCCGCTTCGCCGCTGAGCCTTAACCGATTTTTCATCACGATGCGCGCAGATTGTTGACGCGATTCGGCCGATCGGCTAGAACATTCGCGGAACACTTCGGGGCAAGGACGGGCCGATGCTGACCAGGAAACAAATCCAGCTGCTGGAATTCATTCAGAAGCGCATGGCGCGCGACGGTGTCCCGCCCTCTTTCGACGAGATGAAGGATGCGCTGGATCTGCGCTCAAAATCCGGCATCCACCGGCTGGTGACGGCGCTTGAGGAACGTGGCTTCATCCGGCGTCTTCCCCATCGTGCCCGCGCGCTGGAAATCCTGCGCCTGCCGGATGCGCTGGCGGGGACGGACGGGGACACCCCGAAAGCTGCGGCCGGATTCTCGCCCCGCGTCATCTCGAATGATCGTCCGGGCCGTCCGCGCGGCGCGATGGACATCGTGGACAGCGCGGCCGTCGCATTGCCGCTGATGGGCCGGATCGCGGCGGGCGTCCCGATCGAGGCGATTTCCGAAATTTCGCACCATGTCTCGGTGCCCGGCACGATGCTGACGGGTCGCGACCATCATTACGCACTGGAGGTCAAGGGCGATTCGATGATCGAGGCGGGGATCAACGACGGCGACGTCGTGGTGATTCGCGAACAGGACAGCGCAGAGAACGGTGACATCATCGTCGCCCTGGTCGAAGGCCATGAGGCGACGCTGAAACGCTATCGCCGGCGCGGCGCGATGATCGCGCTGGAGGCGGCAAACCCTGCCTACGAAACCCGCATCCTGCCCGAGGAAAGTGTCCGCGTGCAGGGCCGCCTCGTCGGCCTGATCCGCAGCTATTGAGGGATCGCGGCGCGGCACCCTTGGCTGATCGCCCGCGAAGGGCCGCATTGCGACCGCTCTCATCGGTCTGGCCTGTCACAAGCTGACTGCCGGGTGGGTTCGTGTCCTCAGGCTGGCTGTCCCGGCCTTGCGGCATGGCCTCTGCCGCTCACAGATGTTCCAGAAAGCCCCGGCCGGCACGCGACAGCAATTCCTCGGCCAGGTCGGCCCCCATCGCCGGGCCGTCGGGAATTTCGCCTTTACGGCTGCCGCTGAACGCCTCGGCGCCGTCCGGGCGCAGGATTTCTCCGCGCAGGGTCAGTCGCGATCCGCTCAGCTCGGCCAGACCTGCGATCGGCGTCTGGCAGGATCCGTCCAGGCGCGCGAGGAAGGCGCGTTCGGCAGCGATGCGCTGACCGGTTTCGACATCATGGATGGCACGCAGGAGTGTCGCGGTCGCGTCATCGCCGGCCCGGCGCTCGACGCCGATGGCGCCCTGCGCCACCGCGGGAAGCATTTCGGCCGGATCGATCGGCCCGCGCGCCACATGCAGCATGTCCAGCCGTCGCAAGCCGGCCATGGCGAGAAAGGTCGCAACCGCCACGCCCTCTTCCAGCTTCCGCAGCCGGGTCTGGACGTTGCCGCGAAACTCGACCAGATGCAGATCGGGTCGCCGATGCGCCAACTGCGCCCGCCGGCGCAGGCTGGAAGAACCGACCACCGCGCCCTGCGGCAGATCCTGGATCGAGGCAACGTGCGGGGACACGAAGGCGTCGCGGACATCCTCGCGTGGCAGCAGGCAATCGATCAGCATTCCCTCGGGCTGAAGCGTCGGCATGTCCTTCATCGAATGGACCGCGATGTCGATCCGGCCCGCAGACAGCGCCTCTTCGATCTCACGCGTGAACAGGCCCTTGCCGCCGATTTCTTTCAGCGGGCGGTCGGTGATCCGGTCGCCGGTGGTCCTGATCACGACGATCTCGAACGCCTCGGCCGGCAGATCGTGGACGGCCATCAGGCGGGCGCGCGTCTCATGCGCCTGCGCCAGCGCCAGGACCGAGCCGCGGGTGCCGATCTTCAGGGGCTGCGAGGGGTCGGGCATCTGTGTCATGCGCCCGCCATAGCGGTCGGACGCGCGCTTGACAACGCCCGCACCCTCGCCTTGAAGGGCCGCAAAGGAGGTCCCATGACCAAGTTGCTGCTGCGCGCGCTGGCCGGTGAGGCGCTGCCCGTCCCGCCGATCTGGATGATGCGTCAGGCCGGGCGCTATCTGCCGGAATATCGCGCGACGCGCGCCCGAGCGGGCGATTTCCTGTCGCTGTGCTACAATCCCGAGCTGGCGGCCGAGGTGACGCTGCAACCGATCCGGCGGTTCGGCTTCGACGCCGCGATCCTCTTCGCCGATATTCTGCTGGTGCCGCAGGCGCTTGGCGCGGATCTGTGGTTTGTCGCCGGCGAGGGGCCGCGCCTCTCGACGATCACCAGCGCGGCGGGCGCGGCAGACCTTCGGCCGGCCGATGCGATCCATGACAGGCTGCATCCCGTCTATGAGACGGTGAAGATCCTGTCGCGCAATCTGCCTGCGCAGACCGCCCTGATCGGTTTTGCCGGCGCGCCCTGGACCGTCGCCACCTACATGATCGCCGGCCGCGGCACGCCCGATCAGGGCCCCGCGCATGATTTCAAGGCGGCGGACCGTGCGGCATTTTCGGCGCTGATCGACCGGATCACCGAGGCGACGATCCTGTATCTGTCGGCGCAGATCGAAGCGGGCGCCGAGGCGGTCAAGCTGTTCGACAGCTGGGCAGGCAGCCTGGCAGGCCCCGATTTCGACGATTTCGCGATCGCCCCCGCCCGTCGCATCATTGCCGCGCTGAAACAGCGCCACCCCGGCATCCCGGTCATCGCCTTTCCGCGCGGGGCGGCACAACGCTATGTCGGCTTTGCCCGTGCCACGGGCGCTGATTGCGTCGCGCTGGACACTTCGGTCAGTCCGGAATGGGCGGTCCGGAACGTGCAGATCGACGGCTGTGTCCAGGGCAATCTGGACCCGCGACACATGGTCACGGGCGGCAGGGATCTGATCGCCGAGGCGCAACGGATCACCCGCGCCTTTCGGGGCGGCCCGCATGTCTTCAATCTGGGTCATGGGATCACGCCCGAGGCCGACCCGGACAACGTCGCGGCCATGATCGAGGCGGTCCGAAGCGCATGATCTGGGTCGCGGCCACGTTGATCGCCGCGGTCGCGCAAACCGGACGGAATGCGGCGCAGGCCGGACTGACCGCCCGCGTCGGAACGACCGGCGCGACGGCAGTGCGTTTCGTTTTTGGCCTGCCCTTCGCGGCGGTGATGCTGCTGGCGCTGTGGCCGTTCATGGAATTGCCGATCATCGGCCCCGGCACGCTGGCCTTTGCCGGACTTGGTGCCGCGGCGCAGATTGCTGCGACGGCCTTCATGCTGCTGACCATGCGCGGCCAGAGCTTTGGCGTCGCCACCGCGCTGATGAAGACCGAACCGGTGACGCTGGCACTGATCGGCGCTCTGGTTCTGGCCGAGCCGCTGGGACCGGCACGGATGGGCGCGATCGGGGTGGCGACCCTGGGCGTCGTGCTGGCATCCGGGGCCAGCTGGTCGCAAGCGGGCCTGCGGCCGATCCTGAACGGCATTGCTGCGGGGGCATTGTTCGGGATCTCGGCCATCGGGTTTCGCGGCGCCTTGCTTGCGCTGCCCGAGGGCGGCTATTTTGCCCGGGCGCTGACGGTGCTGGTCCTGACGCTGGCCATGCAATCGGTGGCGATGCTGGCGTGGTTGTCGGCCTTCGATCGCGCGGCGCTGCGCGGCATCACCGTCGAATGGCGGGTGTCACTGGCGGCCGGCGCGCTTGGCGCAATGGCGTCGCTGTTCTGGTTCGTGGGTTTCGCACTGACCCCCGCCGCCAATGTCCGCACCCTGGCACTGGTCGAGGTGGTGTTCGCGCAGATCGTTTCGGGCCGGCTGTTCCGCGAGGCCACGCAACGGCTGCAACTGGCCGGAATGGCGCTGATCGTGATCGGGGTCGGCTGGCTGCTGGCGGTGGCCATCGGCTGAGGGCGTCTTTCGCGTCCCGCGACGGCCGGGGGGTTTGCATCCCCCGGTCCCCCTGCCGCAACCATCCCTTCCCGCTGCTGTCGCCGGATGGGCGGATCGGCAAGGATCACGCGATCCTCAGACCCATTTCGCCAGCGGCGGCAGGCTCATCAGCACGGCATCGGCATTATGGCCGGTCTCCAGCCCGAACTTCGTGCCGCGATCATAGACCAGATTGTATTCGGCATAGAGGCCGCGATGTATCAGCTGCGCCTCGCGGTCGGCGTCGTCCCAGCCCTGCGCCATGCGTGCCTCGGCCAGCGGCAGGAAGGCGGGCAGGAAAGCCGCGCCAACATCGCGGGTAAAGGCGAAATCGGCCTGCCAGTCGCCAGTGCACAGATCGTCGTAGAAGATGCCGCCGACCCCGCGCGCGCGGCCGCGATGGGGGATGAAGAAATATTCGTCCGCCCAGGCCTTGAAGCGGTCGTAATAATCGGCCCCGTGCGGCGCGCAGGCCGCACGCAGGGTGGCATGGAAATGCGCAGTATCATGGGGATATTCGATGCAGGGGTTCAGATCCGATCCGCCGCCGAACCACCAGGCGCCGGGCGTCCAGAACATGCGCGTGTTCATATGGACCGCCGGCGCATGAGGGTTCTGCATATGCGCGACAAGGCTGATCCCCGAGGCCCAGAACCGCGGGTCGCGGTCCATGCCGGGCACACCGCGTGCAGCCATGGCCGCCTGGGCCGCGGGGGCCAGCGTGCCATGAACCTCGGACCAGTTCACGCCGACCTTCTCGAAGACCCGGCCACCGCGCATGACCGACATCAGCCCGCCGCCGCCATCCTCGCCGCGTTGCGTGGGAGTGACGACGAATCGTCCCTCGGGTCCGTCGCCGGGGCCGCGATCCTCCAGCGATTCGAAGGCGGTCGTGATCCGGTCGCGCAATTCCCTGAACCAGCCGGCAGCCTGGCGGCGTTGGTCGTCCATGACGCTCTCCATTCTTGATTTGCCAAGCGACCGAACGCCCGGCTAGCATCGCCTCGCCGATGTAAAGAGACCGATCATGCGCCGCAACACCGCCTTCGCCCTTTCCGTTCCGCTGCTGCTGGCGGCCTGCGCGACCCCGCTACAGCAGTGCATCGGCCGCAACACCGATGAATATCGCACGGTCAGCCGCCTGCTGGCCGTGGTCGAGGGCAATCTGGCGCGTGGCTATGCCTGGGAAGAGCGCGAGGTGGTGCGCGACCGCCTGACCCAGTGCCGCGATCTGTATCGCGACAAGGAGGGGAACGTTCAGGTCAGCTATCGTCCCTGCTGGCAGGACTACGTCGATACCCAGCGTTACCGCGTGCCCATCGACCCGGCGGCCGAAACCCGCAAGCGCGACAACCTGGCGGCGCGCAAGACGGCGCTGGCCACCCAGGCGGCGGCCGCGGTTCGGGCCTGCAAGGCCGCCTATCCCGAAAAGCAGGGCTGAGATTACAGAACCTGCGCCGTGACCGGATCGGCAAGGCTGCGGCCGCCATCCACGGTCACGATCTGGCCGGTCACGAAGCGCGCGCCCTCGCTGACAAGATATTGCACCGTCTCGGCCACTTCGTCGGCGCCGCCGATCCGGCCCAGAGGCGTGCCCGAAATGATCTGGGCGCGCAGATCCATGTCATCGCGCAAGGCGCATTTCAGTTCGTGCGACATGATGCTGCTGAAGGACACGCCGTTCACCCTGATCCGATAGGGCGCCAGCGCCAGCGCCAGCCCGCGCGTCGATTGTTCCTGGGCCGCGCAGGCGATGGAATAGCCCAGCATCGACGGCACCGGCCGGCAGGCCGCCAGCGTCGAGATGTTCACGATGGCGCCCGCCTGCGCCAGATCGCGCTGGTCCTCGGCCTGCTTGATCATCCGCTTGGCAACCATCTGCGACAGCCGCAGGCCCGCGATCATGTTCTGACGCAGCATTTCCTCGAGCACGCCCGGATCGGTGTCCAGCGGATCCGAGCTTTTGACGAAGCGATGGGCGTTCACCAGAATGTCGATGCGTTCGAACGCATCCAGCGTGGCCGAAAGCAGGTTGGCCATGGCCAGCTTTTCGGTCATGTGGCCGACGAACTGGCGCACCGGGCCGGTCTCGGTATCATAATCCGAGACCTGGGATTCCAGCGCCTCTTCGTCGCTGTCGGCAAACATGACGTTCGCCCCCCGCTCGACCAGATGCTGGGCAATGGCAAGGCCGATCCCGCGCGCGGCGCCGGTGACTATGGCGGTCTTTCCCTGAACGGACATGCTCATCCGCGTTTTCCTTGCATCCTGCGGGTGCCGCGGCGGGCGCCGCTGGCCTCGATGATCTTGAAGCGCGCATCGCCTCCGGTTTCGGTGACTTGCGCAAAATGCCGCGCCAGGGCGGCCTCGTAGGGCAGATGGCGGTTGGCGACCATCCACAGCCGGCCCGCCCCGGTCAGAAGCCGCGCGGCCGAGGCGATGAAGGCCGCACCCAGCCGGGGATCGGCATCGCGCCCGTCATGGAAGGGCGGGTTCATGATCACGCCGTTCACCGGATCGGCCAGGGCCACGTCACGCGCATCGGCCCAGTGAAAACGGGCGCGCGGATCGGCGATGTTGTCGCGCGCCGATTGCAGTGCGGCATTGTCGGCCTCGACCAGATGGATCACCTCGACCCCCGGCCGCGACAGCGCCTGCGCCGCCAGCCAGCCCCAGCCGGCGCCCAGGTCGACCATCCTCGACGGCAGCCGCTCCGGCAGGTGCCGCGCCAGCAAGGCCGATCCCGGATCGATCCCATCGGCGGAAAAGACGCCGGGCCGGGTGACAAATCCGGGCGCGACGTGGTTCGGGCGGGCTGCCCAGCCGGCGGGCAGCCAGTCGCCCGCCGGCAGCGTCAGGCGAAAGATCTTGCCATGCGCCTTGCTGTGGACCTCGTCGATCCCGGCCAGGTCGCGCAACTCTTTCAGGATCGAATCGACACCATCGGTCTTTTGCCCGTCGATCCAGAGCGGAGCGCCGGCGGAAAGGCACGCTGCGGCCTCGGCGATCCGGGCGCGGGCCTCGGGCTTGGCGCGCGGCAGGAACACCAGCGCGGCCTCGAAACGCCCCTCGGCCTGGGTTGTGACATCAAAGCCGCGTGCGGCAAGCGCATGATGGTCGGGGAAATGTCGCTGCTGGATCACCATGCGATCGGGACCCAGCGGGGCAAGATCGTCCGCTGCACGCGCACCGATCACAAGGAAACGTCCCTCGGGCACCGAGTCCGCGAGGGCCAGCGAAAGTCGGGTGCCGGTCACGGGTTACTCTTTTTCCATGGTGCATTGCAGCGGATGCTGCTGACGCCGGGCCAGTTCCATGACCTGCGCCACCTTGGTCTCGGCCACTTCATGCGAAAAGACCCCGACCACCGCGACCCCCTTGCGGTGGACGGTCAGCATGATCTCGATCGCCTGGGCATGGGTCATGTTGAAAAGCCGTTCCAGGACATGCACGACGAATTCCATCGGCGTGAAATCGTCGTTCAGCATCAAGACCTTGTACATCGGCGGTCGCTGCGGTCGGGTATGCGGCTTAACGGCCAGATCCTGTTGGTCGTCGGGCTTGTCGCTGTCGCTCATCCATTGCGTCATGAGTGTCCGTGAGGCCTTCCGGTCCTGTGTTCCGGGCCCGCATCGCGGCCGACCCTTCGTCCATGGGCGAATATAAGCGTTTTGGCGGGCGATGAAAGCCCCGGATCCCATACGCGGGCAAGGTGGAAAATAGTGCAAATCCAAGGTTACATGCACAGAAATCTCATGCTATTGTGATTTTATTAAGAACGGGTATGCGACAAAAGACATGCCCGCACGAGGCAGAGAGACAGTGACATTGACCCATTCTCTACGCTTGGCCCGGCCATGGGCTTTCCTTCTGTTGGCCATGCTGGCACCGGCAAGTCTGTCGGCCGCACCCTTCGCAGCCTATGTGATGGACGCCCGGAACGGTCAGCCGATCTATTCACAGAACGCCAACACACCGCTGCATCCTGCATCCCTGACCAAGATGATGACGCTTTACATGGCGTTCACCGCGATCGAGCGCGGGCAGGTGCGGCTGGATTCACTGTTCACGGTATCGTCGAACGCCGCGGCCGAACCGCCCTCGAAACTTGGTCTGCGGGCGGGGCAGAAGATAGAACTGCGCTATCTGATCCGGGCGGCGGCGATCAAGTCGGCCAACGACGCCGCCACCACCATCGGTGAAGGCCTGGCAGGGTCCGAGGCGGCCTTTGCCCAGCAGATGACCCAGATGGCACGCGCCCTGGGGATGCGGAACACGCAATTCAGGAACGCGAACGGTCTGACGACCCAGGGGCATTATTCCACCGCCCAGGACATGTCGATCCTTGGCCGCCGCCTGTTCTATGATTTCCCTCAATATTACAACCTGTTCTCGCGCCGTTCGGCGGATGCGGGAATCGCCAAGGTGTCTTCGACCAACAAGCGGTTCCTGGATGCCTACAAGGGCGCCGACGGCATCAAGACCGGATATACCCGCGCGGCAGGGTTCAACCTGACCGCTTCGGCGCAGCGCGGCAACAAGCGGCTGATCGCGACCGTGTTCGGTGGCACATCGACCGCGCAGCGCAATCAGTTGATGGCGCAATTGCTGGACGCGGGATTCTCGCGCGTTCGCGACCGGGTCAGCGAGGTCCGGCCTCAGCCGCCACGTTACCTGGCCAAGAAGGTCGTGCGCAGGGCCCAGGTCCAGCCCAGCACGGCGGCGACCCGGCCGCAGCCGCAGCGCCTGGTTCTGTCGGCCTCCGAAAAGCCTGCGCGCCGCTCGGCGGTTCCGGTCAGCGACCCGGTGCAGATCGCGGAGGCGGTCCGTCAGGCCGCTGCCGCCCAGCCGGCTGCCGATGGCAACGAACTGCTACTGGCCTCCAGCATCCGTCCCAACCGCCGTCCGGTCGCCGAGGGCGACGCAGTGGAAGAGGCCATTGCCAGCGCTGTCGCCTCGACCGAGGCCGCACCGCGGCAATCGGCAAGTCTTGCTGCCGGCCTGCTGTCGGAATCGTCCCGCCCGGCCCCGGCACCCCGGTCGCGCGGCACGCAAACCGCCTCGCTGGTCGCCTCGGCGGAAAAGGGTCAGGACCCGGAGGCCATCGCCCGGGCCGTCGCCGCCGCGGTTCCGAAACAGGGTGATGCGATGTCGCTTATGGCCTCTGAAGCGCCGAAGCCGCGTTCGGATTCGGTGATCCTTGCCGCGATGGGCGAAGGCGACCGGTCCGAGCCGGAACCGCTGGAGATCGTCTCGCGCGCCTCTGACGGCAGCCGGAATTGGGGGGTGTCGCTGGGTCTGTACCGCTCCAGGGCCGAAGCCGACCAGTTGCTGATCCGCAGCGCCTTGCAGGACGGCGCGGTGCTTGGGAATGCGCAGCGCAATATCGCCAATACGATTCGCGGTTTCGAACCCAAGTTCGTCAATCTTGACAAGGCCGGCGCACAACTGGTCTGCGAAAGATTCCGGACCCGCTCGCAGGATTGCAAGGTGATCGGACCCTGAGCGCGCTGTGATGCGCCAAAACCGAACCGGGCGGGGCCTTCCCGCCCGTTTTTGCTGCGCGCTTTTCCAGCCTCGCTTTTTGTGGTCCGGTGACTTCGGATCTGGTGTCGTGTTCCGCGCCAGCCGGCCCAAGGCGCGAGGA
>NZ_DHXG01000073.1:36948-51206 GCF_002413585.1 Paracoccus sp. UBA5162 | reverse complement strand
ACCCGTCCGCGCCGCTTGCGTCACCTGCGACGCTTGGACAATGATCTGCGGATGAACGGAAAAATTCGTCCGGGTGCAACCGGAACCCTCTCTCGTCCGTGACTGTTCGACAGGACGACCTGCGGAGACCCGACCGAGATGCGCTTTTTCAAGGCCGCGATGCTGATTGCCGTTACCGCCCTCAGCCTTGGCGGATGCGCCGCCCTGCTGGACAATCAGGTCGAGCGGCGTGCCGAAGCGGCCGAACGGCGTTTTCCCCCGACCGGTCAGTTGCTCGAAGTGAACGGCCTGACGGTTCATGCCGACATTCGCGGGCAAGGTCCGGATCTGGTCCTGCTGCACGGTGCCAGCGGCAGCAGCCGCGATTTCACCTTCGACCTGGTCGGGCGCCTGCAGGACAGATACCGCGTCATCACCTTCGACCGACCCGGTCTGGGATGGACCGATCCCTTGCCCGAAGGCAACGACGACCCGCGCCGTCAGGCCGATCTTCTGCGCCAGGCGGCCGACCAGCTTGGCGTGCGCAATCCTGTCGTTCTGGGCCACAGTTATGGCGGCGCGGTTGCGATGGCATGGGCCTTGGGCGATCCCGACGGCACCGCCGCGCTGGTGCTGCTGGCGGGGGCGACCTACCCCTGGGAAGGTGAGCTTGGCGGATTGTCGCCCTTTCTCGCCACTCCCTTTGGCAGGGCCGTGGCCGCACCGATGATCTCGGCCTTCGCGCCGAAATCCACCGTCGATCGCGCGATCGCCGAGATTTTCGCGCCCAATCCGGTGCCGGACGGCTACGCCTCCTACGTCGGCGCCGAACTGACGCTGCGACAGGGCAGTCTGCTGGCCAATGCGCAGCAGGTGGCGAATCTGAAACCCTATCTCGAAAAGATGGCGCCGCTCTATCCAGGTCTGAACCAGCCGATCGAGATCGTGCATGGCGATGCCGATACGACTGTCGGACTGGACATTCACTCGCGCCGCATGGTGCGCGAGGTGCCGAGCGCCCGTCTGACGGTGCTGAAGGATGTGGGCCACATGCCTCATCACGCCGCCCCGGACCAGGTCGTGGCCGCCATCGACCGCGCCGCCGCCCGCGCCGGGCTGCGATGACGCGCCGTCGTGAAACCGCAAGCAAGGCCCGACTTGCCCGGGCCGAGGCAGACAGGAGTACGTCCAGATGCTGACCCTCTATGGTGTCACCCGCTCCCGCGCATCGCGCATCGTCTGGCTGTGCCACGAGATCGCCCTGCCTTTTCACCAGGTGCCGGTGATTCAGGCCTACCGCCTTGCCGATGCGGATGCGCCCGGCGCGCGGATGAACACACGCTCGCCCGGCTTTCTGGACCTGTCGCCCGCAGGCGCCATTCCGGTGATCGACGACGATGGATTGATCCTCAGCGAATCGATGGCCTGCACGCTGTATCTGGCGCGCCGACACGGCCAGCCCATAGGCCCCACCGACGCCGCCGAGGATGCGCTGATGATGCAGTGGAGCTTTTACGCGGCGACAGCCATCGAACCCGACGCCCTGACGATCCTGTTCCTGCATGGACGCGACCAGACACAATCCGGCGAGGACGCGGCCATCGTCGCGGATGCAGCCGGGAGGCTGATCCGGCCCTTGCGCGTGGTCGAAGATCATCTGGGCCGTCACAGCCATCTGATCGGCGACCGGTTTACCGTCGCCGACATCAATCTGGCCGAAGTTCTGCGCTATGCCCAATCCTACGGCGCCCTGATGCAGGAATTCCCCGCGATCACCGCCTGGCTGGACGCTTGCCAGGCCCGGCCGGCCTTTCGCCGCATGTGGGAGGCACGGCTGGCCGAGCCGGAATGATACGCTATCGCCCGCGCAAGTGGTTGCGGCCGAGGTTTCCAAAGCCACAACCACTTGCCCCACCCGGCCCGGACATGAGATAGTCGTCAAAACAGCCATAAACACGAGCAGCCCATGGCCGACGACCTTCTCTCTGCCGCCGATGCCAGCGTGGAAAGCTATTCCGCATCCTCGATCGAGGTGCTGGAGGGACTGGAACCGGTCCGCAAGCGCCCCGGCATGTATATCGGCGGCACCGATGAACGCGCCCTGCATCACCTTGTGGCCGAGATCCTCGACAATTCGATGGACGAGGCGGTCGCCGGCCATGCCAGCCGGATCGAGGTCGAACTGCTGGCTGATTTCAGTGTCGTGGTGCGCGACAACGGACGCGGCATTCCCATCGACCCGCATCCGAAATTTCCCGGAAAATCCGCGCTGGAGGTGATCCTGTGCACGCTTCATGCCGGGGGCAAGTTCTCGGGCGATGCCTATGCGACGTCGGGCGGTTTGCACGGCGTCGGCGCATCGGTCGTGAACGCGCTGTCCGACAGCCTGGTGGTTCAGGTCGCCCGCAACAAGGAACTGTTCGAGCAGCGATTCTCGCGCGGGGTGCCGGAAGGACCGGTCGAGAAGATCGGCGCGGCGCCGAACCGGCGCGGCACGACCGTCACCTTTCATGCCGACGAGGACATTTTCGGCCATCACCGCTTCAAGCCCGCGCGCCTGCTGAAGATGGTGAAATCCAAGGCCTACCTTTTCTCGGGCGTCGAAATCCGCTGGAAATCCGAGATCGACGACGGCGAGACGCCGACCGAGGCCAGCTTTCACTTTCCCGGCGGGCTGGCCGACTACCTGTCGGAAACGCTGGCCGGCGCGACCAGCTATGCCGACCGGCCTTTCGCGGGCAGCGTCGATTTCAAACGCTTCGACGCGCCGGGCAAGGTCGATTGGGCGATCAACTGGACGCCGGCCCGCGACGGCTTCATCCAGTCCTATTGCAACACCGTCCCCACCCCCGAGGGCGGCACCCACGAAGCCGGCTTCTGGGCCGCGATCCTCAAGGGCATCCGCGCCTATGGCGAACGGGTCAGCAACCGCAAGGCCGCCCAGATCACCCGCGAGGATCTGCTGACAGGCGGCTGCGCGCTGGTCAGCTGTTTCATCCGCGAGCCGGAATTCGTCGGCCAGACCAAGGACCGCCTGGCCACGACCGAAGCCGCGCGGCTGATCGAGGGTGCGGTGCGCGACCATTTCGACAACTGGCTGGCCTCGGACACGAAGTCGGCGGGCGCAATCCTCGATTTTCTGGTGCTGCGGTCCGAAGAACGTCTGCGCCGCCGGCAGGAAAAGGAAACCGCCCGGAAATCGGCGACCAAGAAACTGCGCCTGCCCGGCAAGCTGGTCGATTGCAGCGCCACCGCGCGCGACGGCACCGAATTGTTCATCGTCGAGGGCGACAGCGCCGGCGGCAGCGCCAAGATGGCGCGCGACCGCACCACACAGGCGCTGCTGCCCCTGCGCGGCAAGATCCTGAACGTGCTGGGCGCGGCCTCGTCCAAGCTGGGCCAGAACGCGGAAATCAATGATCTTTGCCAGGCGCTCGGGGTCGGGATGGGGACGCGCTTCAACGTGGACGATCTGCGCTACGACAAGATCATCATCATGACCGATGCGGATGTGGACGGGGCGCATATCGCATCGCTGCTGATGACCTTCTTCTTCACCCAGATGCGGCCGCTGATCGACAAGGGGCATCTCTATCTGGCCTGTCCGCCGCTGTATCGGCTGACGCAGGGCGCGCATCGCATCTATGTCGCCGATGACGCCGAGAAAGAGCGGATGCTGGCCAAGGGGCTGGGGGGCAAGGGCAAGATCGACGTGCAGCGGTTCAAGGGCCTGGGCGAGATGGACGCCAAGGATTTGAAGGACACGACGATGAACCCGAAGACGCGCAAGCTGATCCGGGTCAGCATCGACGATGACGAGGGCGGCGAAACCGGCGATCTGGTCGAGCGGCTGATGGGCAAGAAGCCCGAGCTTCGCTTTGAATACATTCAGGAAAACGCCCGTTTCGTGGAAGAGCTGGACGTCTGACCCGGCGGCGCGGACGGGATCCCGGCTACAGCGCGATGGCCGAGATCAGCCGGCCGTAATCGGCCTGCCCTTCATGCGTGGCGCGGCGATAGCTGAAGAAGCGCGCGGGGTCGGAATAGGTGCAATGGCCCGACCATTCGGCCTCGACCCCGGCAGCGCGCAGACGCGAGAGGCCGAAGGACGGCAAATCGAACATCGGCTTGCCGTTCGGACCGCCTGCGAAAAATCGATGGTAATCGGGATCTTCCAGCAGGAAATCCTCCATGAAATCCTGCCCGACCTCATAGGCCCGCTGGCTGATCGAGGGGCCGATCACGGCCCGGATCTGCGTCGCGCCCAGGGCCCGCATCGCGGCCACCGTCGCCTCGATCACTCCGGACAGGGCCCCGCGCCAGCCGGCATGACAGGCGCCGATCACGCCCGCCTGCGGATCGGCCAGCAGAATCGGCTGGCAATCGGCCGTCAGCACCGCCAGCGCCACGTCGCGCCGCGCCGTCACGATCCCGTCGGCTCTCTGGTCGCGGATCGCCTCGACATCCTCGCCCGCGGCCAGCGTCACCACATCGGCCGAATGAACCTGTTTCACGGTCGCCAGGCTGGCGGCCGGAACCCCCATCGCCTGCGCCACGCGCCCGCGATTGACCCGCACCATATCGGCCTGGTCGCTGGAACGTCGGCCACAATTCAGCCCCGCAAAAAGCCCCGACGACGCACCGCCCTTCCGGGTGAAAAATCCGTGCCTCACATCCGAAAGCAGCGGGTGGTTCAGGATCTCAAGCGTTGTCTGCATGAAGCCTCAGCGCGTCGAATCCGGGCACCGGCGGCGCCCCGCGGGGCCAGATGGCCATCGCCTTGAACAAGTGACCCATTTTGTCTGCGGCGGTCAAGCGATCAAGTGCGACCATCGCACCCCGATCCCCGGCCGCGGCCAGCCTGCGCGCCCGATCTGCGGCGCCCAGAGACAGCAGCCAGTCACCCTGATGGATCGGGCGCGATGCCACCGCGCCCGCCTGGATGGAGGCCGCCGCCAGCGGTGCGAAATCGACATGGGCGGTCAGATCGGCCTCGCCGGGATGGGCCAGCGGATCCTCGGGGCGATGCGCGCGCAGGGCCTGAAACGTATCGCCAACACCGTTCCAGCCGCCGTAATCGACAAGGATCGCCGCGCCGCCATGGCTGGCAACGCGCGAGGCGATGGCAGTGACGATGGCGGTCGCGGCGGGCCGATCCTCGATCACCTCGCCGACCTGTCCTTCACGCGGCAGAAGGACCGGCGGCGCAAGACCCATGCGCAGGCCGTTTTCATCGCCGCTGACGACACGTTCGGCCCAGCCGTCATCCAGGCGCTGAAACTGCCGGATCGGCAGGGCATCGAAAAATTCGTTTGCAATCAGGAACAATGGCTTGTCCGGCAGTTCCTCAACGTGATCGAGATGCCGGATCGCGCCCAGCCGGTCTTTCTGGACCTGGCGTAGAAAGGGCGATGCCTCGATCAGCGCCACCTCGGCCGCGTCCGACATGCCGGGCACGGCCCGGATCGCACGCAGCATGTCCGCCATCAGCGTCCCGCGTCCCGGCCCCGGCTCGGCCAGGGTAAAGGGCGCGGGGCGGCCCTGATCCATCCAGGCCTGCGCCAGGGCGAGCCCGCATAACTCGCCGAAGATCTGAGAGATTTCCGGGGCGGTGGTGAAATCGCCCGCGGCCCCGAAGGGATCGCGGCTGGCATAATAGCCATGACGCGGATGCATCAGGCACAATTCCATGTAATCGGCCAGCGTCATCGGCCCGGCGACGCGGATACGCTGTGCGATCACGCGCGCCAGCGGCGTCATGCGATGGCGGGGCGACGTCTGGCCCAGAGGACGAAGAACAGACCCACCAGCAGCATTGGCAGCGACAGAAGCTGACCCATGCTCAGCCCGATCACCGGCCCGCCGATCACATGGCCCAGCGGATTGTCGGGCGTGATGAATTGCGGATCGGCGACCCGGAAAAATTCCACGAAGAAGCGGGCCAGGCTGTATCCGACAAGGAACACCCCGAACAACAGGCCGGGCCGCCGCAGGCCGCCGGCGCGCAGCACGGCCCAGAGGATCAGACCCAGCAGCAAGCCCTCCAGCCCCGCCTCGTAGAGCTGGCTGGGATGGCGGGCGCAGATCCCTTCGACGCCCGGACAGGATTGCGCGGCCTCGCCGGGAAAGATCACGCCCCACGGCATGTCGGTCGGCCGGCCCCAGAGTTCGGCGTTGATGAAATTCGCGATGCGGCCGAAGAACAGCCCGATCGGGGCCACGACCGACATCGCGTCGGCCACGCGCAGAGGCGGGATGTCGTGGCGCCTGCAGAAGATCCACGTGGCCAGGATGACGCCCGCGAAGCCTCCGTGAAAGCTCATCCCGCCCTCCCAGACCTTGAGGATCTCGGCGGGGTTCGAAAGATAATAGCCCGGCTGATAGAACAGCACGAAGCCCAGGCGGCCGCCCAGGATCACGCCCAGGATGACCCAGGTCAGCAGATCGTCGACCGCCTCCGGTCGCATCGGCGCCCGGTCGCCCCAGACCGCGTCGTTGCGCATCATGCGTATCAGCAGCCGCCAGCCCAGCAGCAGCCCCGCCAGATAGGCCAGCGCATACCAGCGCAGCGACAGCGAAAGGCCGCCCAGATCGATGGTGAAGATCTCGGGCGAAATGTCGGGAAAGGGAATCATGGGGGCCTCGCGGAATGCGGGGCGCACGCTAGCGGCGCAGGATGCGGTGTCAACCGGCGCTTCGCCGCACCCCGCGGCGTTGAAGCCCGCGCCGCCACGCCCATATAAGGTCGCAAAGGCAGGAGCGATTCATGACCACGCAGAACAAGTTCTTCGACGATATCTCCAAGATGATGACCAACGCGATGGGCGTGGCCCAGGGTGCGAAATCCGAGGCCGAGACCGCGATGAAGGGCTGGGTCGATCGCTGGCTGGCGGATCGCGACTTCGTGACACGGGAAGAATTCGATGCCGTGCGGGAAATGGCGATCAAGGCACGGACCGAGAACGCCGCGCTGAAGGCGCGCCTGGATGCGCTGGAAAAGACGGTTCAGGGCTGAACCCGATCGCGCAACGCGCCCATCCGGTCATAGAGCAGCACCTCGCCCGTCTGGGTGACGACGACGATCCAGTCGCGGGCGAAGGTGACGGCCTCGGCGCGCGCATCCTCGGGCAGCGAGATGGTGGCAGGCAGGTCCGGCAGCACGGGTTGGCCAAGGCGCAGCCAGAGCAGTCCGACCAGCGCGATCACGCCCAGGCCCATGACCACCGCCAGTCCGGTGACCAGTCGTTTCAGGAAGCGCAGTTCCGGAACCGCTTCCGCAGCGTCGCTCCATTGCCTATCATCGTTGCCCATGTCGACCCTTCTGATCACCATCCCGGCCAATCCGCCCGACCGGCTTGATAAGGCGCTTGCGCTGGCAGTGCCAGAGGCCGCTGCTCTGTCGCGGTCCCGTCTGGCGCGCCTGATCGCCGAGGGCGCCGTCAGCGGCCCCGGCGGCGTTGCCCGCGACGGCAAGGCGCGGGTGGCCGAGGGTCAGCAATACCGCATCGCCCTGCCCCAGATCGCCGCGGTCGAGACGCGGCCGGAACCCATTCCTTTGACCATCGTTCACGAGGATGCCGATCTGATCGTCATCGACAAGCCGCCGGGCATGGTCGTGCATCCCGCGCCGGGCAGCCCCTCGGGCACCCTGGTCAATGCCTTGCTGGCGCATTGCGGCGACAGCCTGTCCGGGATCGGCGGGGAAAGACGGCCCGGCATCGTCCACCGCATCGACAAGGACACATCGGGGCTGCTGGTTGTCGCCAAGTCCGACCGCGCCCATCACGGGCTTGCCGCGCAATTCGAGGCGCATACGGCGCAGCGCCGCTATCTGGCGCTGGCCCATGGCGTGATCGACGCCGCCGACCCGCGTCTGCGCGGCACGCCCGGCCTGACCTTCGAGGATGGCGGCGTGCTGAAGATCGCCTCGCGGCTGGCGCGCCATGCAACCGACCGGCAGCGGCAAGCGGTCTGGTTCGACAAGGGCCGCCATGCCGTCACCCGCGCCAGAATGATCGAAAGCTTTGGCCGGCCTCCCTCGGCGATGCTGGTCGAATGCCGGCTGGAGACCGGCCGCACGCACCAGATCCGCGTCCATATGTCTCATGCCGGGCTGGGGCTGATCGGCGATCCGGTCTATGGCGGTGCGCGCCGGGCCTCGATCCGGTCCCTCGGAGAGGCGGCGGCAGAGGTTCAGGCCTTTCCCCGGCAGGCCCTGCACGCGGCGCATCTGGGCTTTGACCATCCCGTCAGCCAGCAGGCGCTGGCCTTTGACAGCCCTCTGCCGCAGGACATGCAAAGATTGCTGGACCGTCTGCGCGGCGCGCCCTCTTGACGGCAACGTGAACCGCGCCCAGATTGCATTGCACGAAATACCCGACAGATTGTGTCACGACCTCGTCTGTTCCCAGGCTGCGCGGCCCGGCGCCCGGAACCGCAATCGCGCCGCCTGCGTTTCCCGGACTCTGCGAAAGGCCCTTTGCGATGGCGACTTATGCGAATTTACCGGCCCCCTCACCCGAACAGGGTCTGAACCGCTATCTTCAGGAAATCCGCAAGTTTCCGCTGCTGGAACCCGAAGAAGAATACATGCTGGCCAAGGCGTGGGTGGATCATGAGGACAGCGAGGCCGCCCACAAGATGGTGACCAGTCACCTGCGGCTGGCCGCCAAGATCGCCATGGGCTATCGCGGCTATGGTTTGCCGCAGGCCGAGGTGATCAGCGAGGCCAATGTCGGGCTGATGCAGGCGGTCAAACGATTTGATCCCGAAAAGGGCTTTCGCCTCGCGACCTATGCGATGTGGTGGATCCGCGCCTCGATTCAGGAATATATCCTGCGCTCGTGGTCGCTGGTGAAGATGGGCACGACCAGCGCGCAGAAGAAACTGTTTTTCAACCTGCGCAAGGCCAAATCCAAGATCGGCGCGCTGGAAGAGGGCGATCTGCGCCCCGAGAACGTGGCCCAGATCGCAACCGACCTGAACGTGACCGAACAGGAGGTCATCGACATGAACCGGCGCATGTCGGGTGGCGATGCCTCGCTGAACGCGACCGTCGGCTCGGCCGATGGGGATTCGACGGCGCAGTGGCAGGACTGGCTAGAGGACGAGGATGCCAATCAGGCCGACGCCTATGCCGAAAGCGAGGAACTGGACACCCGCCGGCAGATGCTGATCGCCGCGATGGATGTGCTGAACGATCGCGAGAAGGACATCCTGATGGAGCGTCGCCTGCGCGACGATCCCATGACGCTGGAAGACCTGTCCGGCCGCTATGATGTCAGCCGCGAGCGGATCCGCCAGATCGAGGTTCGCGCCTTCGAGAAGTTGCAGGATCGGATGCGGGTCCTGGCACGAGAGAAGGGGATGCGGGTGCCGGAAGGGGCCGAATAGCCTCGGCCTCGGGCCGGTTTGGCGCTGCGGCGGAAAGCATGGCGCGGCGATCCGCGCTTCGCGCCGATTGACCTGAAATCCCATCGCGCTATGGTCATCGCGAGGCAGGAAGACCAGACAGGATGACCGCGCTCAGCGAATTTCAACGGCTCGAGGCTCAGGGCTCGTGGCGCGAGTCGCCGGACGCCCGGCTGCGCGAGGTTGTCGTCTCTTTCGGCGACGCGACGCTGATGCTGTCCGATCCGAAATCCGACACGCCGCTGTCTCACTGGTCGCTGCCCGCGGTGACCCGCCTCAATCCGGGCAAGAGCCCGGCCATCTTTTCCCCCGGCCCCGACGATCGCGACGAAACCGTCGAGATCGAGGATCCGGTCATGATCGAGGCCATCGCCCGGGTGCACCGCGCCATCGCCTCGCGCCGGGCCCATCCGGGGCGTCTGCGCGACGGGCTGACCGTGGTTGCGATTCTGGCGATGCTGGCTGCACTGGTCTTCTGGCTACCCGATACGCTTGTCCGCCACGCGGCCCGGATCGCGCCGCCCGCCCAGGCGCGCCAGATCGGCGAGGCGGTTCTGGCCGATGTCGAACGCAGCACCGGCGCGGTCTGCAAACGCCAATCCGGACAGGCGGTGCTGGACTGGCTGACGCCACGACTGCTTGGCGACGAGGCGGCGATCCGCGTCGTGCCGGGACCATTGAACACGGCGCTGCGCCTTCCCGGCGACCTTTACGTCATGGGGGCCGATCTGCTGGTCGGCGCCTCCGGCCCCGAGGCAGCGGCGGGTCATCTTCTGGCCGCCCGGCAGGTCGAAACCGACAAAGAGGCCCGGCAGGAGGCCCTGGGCTATGCCGGATTGACAACCGCCCTGCGGCTGATGACGCTGGGTTCCCTGCCCGAGGGGGCGATGACCGGCTATGGACCGACCTTGCTGTCAAATCACGCATCGCGCCGGGGCGACGATCAGGCGCTGCTGGCCCAGTTTGCCCGCGTCGGAATCTCAAGCCAGCCCTATGCCCGTTCGATCGACCCGACCGGAGCCTCGGTCCTGCCTCTGATCGAGGGTGATCCCTTCCGCAGCGCCACGCCGCCGAAACCGCTGCTGACCGACCAGCAATGGCTGGCGCTGCAACAGATCTGTGCCGGATGATGCCCGAAAGGATCAGATGACCGACCCGACCAGTCTCGACGCCACCGATCTCTCTGCGGCCATCGCCGACGGAAGGCTTCGTGCCGAGACCGTCATGACGGCGTATCTGGACCGGATCGAGGCACTCAATCCCGGTCTCAACGCCATTGTCAGCCTGCGGCCGCGCGACGAATTGCTGGCCGAGGCCCGCCGGGCCGATACCGCCCCGCGCAGGGGCTGGCTGCACGGGATGCCGGTCGCGATCAAGGATCTGGCCGCCGTCAAGGGCATCCGCACGACCTGGGGCTCGCCCATCTTTGCCGATCACGTGCCGCAGGAAGACGATGTGGTCGTGGCGCGAATGCGCGCGGCCGGGGCGATCTTCATCGGCAAGACCAATACGCCCGAATGGGGCCTTGGCTCGCACACATTCAACGAGGTCTTCGGCGCCACGCGCAACCCCTACGATCCCGCGCGCACGGCGGGCGGGTCATCGGGCGGCGCGGCGGCGGCGCTGGCCGCGCGGCTGCTGCCGGTCGCGGACGGATCCGACATGATGGGAAGCCTGCGCAACCCGGCCGCCTTTTGCAACGTCTACGGGTTCCGCCCTAGCTGGGGGCTGGTGCCGGGCGAACCGCAGGGCGACGGCTTCATGGCCACGATGGCGACGCTGGGTCCGATGGGACGCAGCCCCCGCGATCTGGCGCAATTGCTGTCGGTCATGGCCGGACCCCACCCCGCGGTTCCCCTTGGCCGCGAGATGCGCGACGACGACGACGCGCTTGACGGCCGCATCGAGCGGCTGCGCATCGGCTGGCTGGGCGACTGGGGCGGCGCCTATCCCTGCGAGGACGGGATCGTGTCGCTCTGCAGCGCCGGACTGGATGTCCTGGCCGATCTGGGCTGCGAGATCGTGCCCCTGAACCCGCCCTTTCCCGCCGAAAAGCTGTGGCATTCGTGGATGATCCTGCGCGCCTTTCTCAACGCGGGCAGCAAGCGGGCGCTTCATGACGATCCGGTCAGGCGTGTACTTCTGAAGCCGGAGGCGATCTGGGAAATCGAGCAGGGCCTGACCCTGAGTGCCGCCGATGTCTATGCCGCCAGCGAGATTCGCAGCCAATGGTATCGCCGCGCCGCGAAACTGTTCGAGCAGGTGGATGTCATCGCCCTGCCCTCGGCGCAGTTCTGGCCCTTCCCGGTCGAATGGCGCTGGCCGCATCAGGTGGGCGGCCGTCCCGCCGATACCTATCACCGCTGGATGGAAATCGTCGTTCCGGTCAGCCTTGCCGGCCTGCCCTGCCTTTCGGTGCCGGTGGGCTTCGGCGCCTCGGGTCTGCCGATGGGGATGCAGCTTGCCGGAGCGACCGGGAAGGATGCCGCGATCCTGCGACTGGGCCAGGCCTGGCACCAGGCAACCCGCTGGCCCGATCGCCGCCCTTGACGGCGATCCTGACCTGGCGGATTTCAACGATCGCGACTTTCCGATCTTCGGAGCGGCAGCCGGCGGCCGAAGCCCCGCCGGCGCCTCAGCCGGTGGGCAGGCGCAATGCCGTCAGCACCGTGGCCAGCGCGTTTCGCGGAAGCATGACCAGCATCCGGCCTTCGATCCGCAGGGTTACCAATCCCGTGGCCATGTTCGATGTGCCGACGCGGCCGGCGGGGTCGAACTCGATCCCCTCGATTGGCCATTCAAGCCCGGTGCTGACACCGCGGGCCGGTCCCATGGGAAACAGCGAAACCCGCGTGCCGGGCATCAAGGGCAGCGTCGTCCGCGAGGGCGCGCGGAAGATCACATCGTCCCGGGACAGCATCACCACCGGCGGTCGGGGCGCTCGCGCCATCAGCGACAGCGCGGCCAGCGTGTGATCGACGCGCAGGCCGGTAAAGCCCACGGCAAGGACGAAAGGCGCCGCGATCCGGCCAAGGCATTTGCCGAAATCGGTGCTGTCCTGTTCGGCCACGCGCACGACGCGATCGGCGGGAACCATGCTTTCGGCGCCGGAACTGATCGAATCCAGATCGCCGATGACCCAGTCGGGCCGTCGGCCCAGGGCCAGCGCACGATCCGCGCCGCCATCGGCCGCGACCAGGGTCGGCGCAATGGCCAGCGCGGTCAGCAGGTCGGGTTTCGCCACCGCGCCGCCGCCGATCACGGTTACCCCGCGATCCGCGATGACGACCGGCGCAATCATTCCTCGCGCCCGATTCCGGTGAATACGCGCCGCAAGGGCAGGATCCAGATCACTCCCAGCAGGACATAGACCGCCAACTCGATCCAGATCGGCTGCCGGCCCCAGCGATCATCCATCCAGTTGACGAGAATCACCGCCACGATGATATAGGCCGGCAGACCCAGAACGAGGATCAGCAGCGACAAACGCTTGCGTGTCTTCAATCTCATGCCCGCTTCCTGCCCATTCTCGAAAAACACGACCCTCGGCCTGCTTTGGTCCGCCAAGTATCCCACGGGGGTCCAGGGGTGTGAAACCCCCGGCGGTCGCGGGACGCAGGGCCCCGGTTCAATCCGCGAAGGGATCGGTCACGAGAATCGTATCGTCGCGTTCGGGGCTGGTCGACAGCAGCGCAACCGGACATCGGATCAGTTCTTCGACCCGGCGGACATATTTCACCGCCGCCGCCGGCAGATCGGCCCAGCTTCGCGCGCCCTCCGTCGATTCCGCCCATCCCTCCATCTCTTCATAGATCGGCACCACCTTTGCCTGCAAGGCCGCCGCCGTCGGCAGGTAGTCATAGTGCCGGCCGTCGATTTCGTAGCCTGTGCAGATTCTCAGCGTCTCGAACCCGTCCAGCACGTCCAGCTTGGTCAGCGCGATGCCGTTCATGCCGCTGATCGCGCAGGTCTGGCGCACCAGTACCGCGTCGAACCAGCCGCAGCGCCGCTTGCGCCCGGTGACGGTACCGAATTCGTGGCCCCGCTCGCCCAGCCGCTGACCGTCGGAATCGTGCAACTCGGTCGGGAACGGGCCCTCGCCGACCCGCGTCGTATAGGCCTTGACGATGCCCAGGACGAAATCGATCGCGCCCGGCCCCATCCCGGTGCCCGAGGCCGCCATGCCCGAAACGGTGGTGGAACTGGTCACATAGGGATAGGTGCCGAAATCGATGTCCAGAAGCGAACCCTGCGCGCCCTCGAACAGGATCCGCTTGCCGGATTTGCGCGCCTCGGCCATGACCTTCCAGACCGGACCGGCATAGGGCAGCAGCTTGGGGGCGATGTCCAGCAGCTTGGCCTTCAACCCGGCCCGGTCGATCGGCTCGGCGCCCAGGCCCTGTCGCAGCGCGTCGTGATGGGCCAGAAGCCTGTCCAACCGCGCCTCCAGCGTTTCGTCGTCGCCCAGATCGGCGACCCGGATGGTGCGGCGGCCCACCTTGTCCTCGTAGGCCGGGCCGATCCCGCGGCCGGTGGTCCCGATCTTCGCCTTGCCGGCCGCCTCCTCGCGCAACTGGTCCAGATCCTGGTGCAGCGGCAGGATCAGCGGCGTGTTCTCGGCGATGATCAGGCTGTCTGTGTCGATGCGGACGCCCTGCGCGGCCAGCCTGTCGATCTCGGCAAACAGCGCCCAGGGATCCAGCACGACGCCGTTGCCGATGACCGCCAGCTTTCCCTCGCGGACGATGCCCGAGGGCAGAAGCGACAGCTTGAACACCGTCTCGCCGATGACCAGGGTGTGTCCGGCATTGTGGCCGCCCTGAAAGCGCGCGATCACGTCGGCCCGTTCGGACAGCCAGTCGACGATC
>NZ_DHXG01000073.1:0-36623 GCF_002413585.1 Paracoccus sp. UBA5162 | reverse complement strand
CCTTGCCCTCGTCGCCCCATTGCGCGCCGACAACCACCACATTGGCCATGAGCCGGTCCTTCCCTTGCCCGAAAATCACCGCCGCAGGGTCTAGCGCATGGCCGTGCCGGGGAAAAGCGGCGATTTCCTTTGGCGCGGGGGCGGCACCGTGGAATAATACGCGCAACCATCAGGGAGACCCGCGCCATGTGTCACGCCTGTATCGTCGAATCGGTCAAGTCGAACATGCTGTCCCGCCGCTCGCTGTTTTCGGGCGCGACCGCGGGGGCAGCGGCCCTTGCCATGGGTGCCGCGGCGGCCCGACCGGCCCTGGCCCAGTCATCGGGCAAGGTCGTCGATCTGACCCATCCCTGGGACGGCGATTTTCCGACCTTCGACGGCAAGCCCGGAATTCTCTACGAGCCCGACAAGATCCTTGATCGCGACGGCTATCAGTTGTGGAAGCTGACGATTTTCGAACATTCCGGCACCCATGTCGACGCGCCGCTGCATTTCTCGGCCGATGGCGCCTCGGTCGATCAGTTGCCGGCCGCCGGCCTTGTCTGTCCGCTCTGCGTGCTGGACCTGAGGGCGAAGGCGTCCGAGGATGCCAATGCCATGGTCCAGTCCGAGGATATCGAGGCATGGATATCCGCCAATGGCGAGATCCCGGCCGGCGCTGTGGTGGCCATGCATTCGGGCTGGGCCGCAAAACTGGCCGAGACCGCCTATCGCACCGACAGCGACGGAAATTTCGCCTTTCCCGGCTTTTCGAAGGCCGCCACGGACATGCTGGCGGGGATGGACGTGGCCGGGATCGGAGTCGATACGCTGTCGCTGGATCCCGGCAATTCGGCCGATTTCGCGGTTCACAATTCGTGGCTGCCGGGCGGCCGCTACGGGATCGAGAACCTTGCGGGGCTGGACCAGATGCCGGCCGCCGGCGCCACGATCTTCGTCGGCGCGCCCAGCCACAAGCGTGGCACCGGGGGACCTGCGCGCATCATCGCAGTGGTCTGAAGGGCCTCGCCCTCGGCGCGTGCCGCGCCTTACCCCCGGGTATTTGCGCAACGAAGAAAGCGCCGGATCAGTAATGCGGTGGTCGCTGGTCGGCCAGCGGGATCGATCCGCCCGCATCCAGTTCGCGTTCGGCCGCTGCCTGCATCAACAGAGTGACGCGGCGGCCGAGACGCGCGATTTCGCCATCCCGGGCCGCGATGACCTCGCTGAGATCCTCGATCATGCGGGCCTGGTGAGCCAGCGCCTCTTCCAGGGCATCCAGCCGGGCCGCCACATCCTTGTCCATGTCACTCCCTTCCGCTACAGCAGCCACGGATTTGGCCCCGAAAGGCAAAGACCATGGCGAAGGATCAGAAAAAACAGCCGCGCCCCAAGGCCGAGACGCCAAAGGGCTTTCGCGACTATTTTGGCGCGGATGTGACCGAGCGCAAGGCGATGCTGGACCGCATCGCCGAAATCTACCATCGCCACGGCTTCGATCCCCTGGAAACCAGCGCCGTCGAGACGGTCGAGGCCCTCGGCAAGTTCCTGCCCGATGTGGACCGACCCAATGCCGGCGTCTTTGCCTGGCAGGAAGAGACGGTGCCGGGCGGCGGTTCGGGTGACTGGCTGGCCCTGCGCTATGACCTGACGGCACCGCTGGCGCGCGTGGCCGCGCAGTTCCGCAATGATCTGCCGACCCCTTACCGGCGCTATGCGATGGGGCCGGTCTGGCGCAACGAAAAGCCGGGGCCGGGGCGGTTCCGGCAGTTCTATCAATGCGATGCGGATACGGTGGGCAGCGCCTCGGTCGGTGCCGATGCCGAGATCTGCGTGATGCTGGCCGATGCGCTGGAGGCGGTGGGCATCGCGCGCGGCGACTACATGGTGCGGATCAACAGCCGAAAGGTCCTGAACGGCGTGCTGGAGGCCGCCGAGGTCCGCGCCGAACAGGCCGAAAGCGTGCTGCGCCAGATCGACAAGTTCGACAAGGTCGGCCGCGAGGGCGTGCTGGCGCTGCTGACCGCCGGACGCAAGGATGACAGCGGCGCCTTTATCGAGGGTGTCGGATTGTCCGACGCCCAGGCCGCGCCGGTGCTGGCCTTTCTGACCTCCGGTGGCGACAACAATCAGGCCACGCTGGACAATCTGCGCGCCGCCGTGGGTGGCTCGGCCATCGGTGCCGAAGGGGTCGAGGAACTGGCGCAGATCGCCGCGATGCTGGAGGCGATGGGTGTAGGCGGCGACCGCGCCGTCATCGACCCTGCGGTGGTGCGCGGCCTTGGCTATTATACCGGTCCGGTCTTCGAGGCCGAACTGACCTTCGAGATCCTCGACGAAAAGGGTCGCAAGCGGCGATTCGGATCGGTCGCGGGCGGCGGCCGCTATGACGGGCTGGTCGAGCGGTTCACCGGGCAGAAGATGCCCGCGACCGGGGTCAGCATCGGCGTGGACCGGCTGCTGGCGGCATTGAGGGCCAGGGGATTGTCGGGCGCCGCAGCGGATGGTCCGGTCGTGGTGACGGTGATGGATCGCGACCGGATGGCCGATTATCAGGCGATGGCATCGGAACTGCGCGCCGCCGGTATCCGGGCCGAGGTCTATCTGGGCAATCCGAAGAATTTCGGCAACCAGTTGAAATACGCCGACAGGCGCGGCGCTCCCGTGGCCGTGATCCAGGGCGCTGACGAGGCCGCGCGCGGCGTGGTTCAGGTCAAGGATCTGAACCTCGGCGCGAGGATCGCGGCCGAGGCCAGCCACGAGGAATGGAAATCCCAGCCGGCACAGACCGAGGTTCCGCGCCACGGGCTGGTTGCCGAAATCCGGCGGATCCTCGGATGATCCCCAAGCGTGACAGGCAGGCCGTGGGCCAGCGCCTGCTGGCCGCGTTCCGAGAGGCGGGTGCGGCCGAGATCGCGCCCGACATCCTGCTGCCCGCCGAAACGCTTCTGGATCTTTACGGCGAGGATATTCGCGCCCGCGCCTATGTCACCACCGACCCGATCCGGGGCGAAATGATGCTGCGGCCGGATTTTACCGTCCCGGTCGTGCAGGCACATATGGAAAACGGGGCCGAGCCTGCGCGCTACTGCTATCTGGGCGAGGTATTCCGCAAGCAGGACATGGGCGAGCATCATCCGAAAGCGCCCCGCGACGCCGAGTATCTGCAGGCCGGGTTCGAGATGTTCAGCCGCGATCCAACCGCCGATGCCGAGGTCTTCGCGTTGTTCCATCGGCAGCTCGCGCCCTATGGGCTGACGGCAGAGACCGGCGATATGGGGCTGCTGATGGACGCCGTGCGTGGCCTGCCCCTGCCGCAGCCACGGCGCGAGGCGCTGCTGCACCACATCTGGCGGCCGGGACGGTTCCAGCGCCTGCTGACGCGGTTCTCGGCCCCGGTTCCCGACAGGGATTTTCCCGATCCGCCGGCGGTATGGTCCGGCCTGCGAAGCCGGGCCGAAATGCAGGCGCGCATCGACCGGTTGCGCCAAGACATGCGGGTGGACCCCCTGCCGCGATCATGGATCGAGCGGCTGGAACAGTTGTTCGCCCTGCGTGCATCGGCGCCCGACGCCATCACCGCCCTGCGCGCGCTTGCCGTGGACATGCCGGCGATCTCGGCCTCGGTCGCGCGCATCGAGGCCCGTTTCGCCGCCATCGCGGCGCGAGGGATTGCGCCGGCGGGGATCATTTTCGATCCCAGCCACGGCCGCGCCAATCTGGAATATTACGACGGGTTCACCTTCAGCTTCCTGTCGGACCGTCCGGGCTGGCCCGCCGTCGCCTCGGGCGGGCGCTATGATGCGCTGACCAGAATCCTGGGCCGCGGCCGCGAAATTCCGGCCGTGGGCGGCATCATCCGCCCCGGCCTCATCGCCGAAATGGAGGCGTCATGATCCGGCTGGGCGTGCCGTCGAAGGGGCGGCTGATGGAACAGGCATTCTCGTGGTTCGCCGCCCGCGGGGTCGGCCTGGCGCGGACCGGATCCGAGCGTGACTATACCGGCCGGGTCGAAGGCGCCGAGGGCGTGTCGCTGGTGCTGCTGTCGGCCGGCGAAATCCCGCGCGAACTGGCGGCGGGCCGGATCGATCTGGGTGTCACCGGCACCGATCTGGTGCGCGAGAAGCTTGCGGGGTGGCGCGATCTGGTGATCGAGATCGCGCCGATGGGCTTTGGTCATGCCGACCTGATCCTCGCCGTGCCGGAATGCTGGCGTGATTGCGAGACGCTGGACGATCTGACCGCGATCGCCCGCGATTTCCGCGCGACGCATGGTTTCAGGCTGCGCGTCGCGACCAAGTATCATCGGCTGGTCCGGGCATGGCTGGCCGCGCATGAGGTGGCCGACTACCAGCTTGTCGACAGTCAGGGCGCGACCGAGGGCACAATTGCCAACCAGACCGCCGAGGCCATCGCCGACATCACCTCGTCCGGGGCGACGTTGCGGGCCAACAACCTGAAGATCCTGTCCGAGGAACCGATCCTGCGCTCTCAGGCAACGCTGTTCGCGGCGCGCGCGGCGATGGGTCCGGAACTGGCAGGGTTTCTGGCGCAGCTTGGTACGGACCTGCAGAACGACAGCCTGCCCCCCAATCCGTGACGCGGGGCTTCAAGGCCGACATGGCTGAGTGATGAACCGCTCTTTCCCGGCCATCCCGCGCATCGCCACCCCGCTTCAGCGCCGCCAGAATTCGGGCGAGAACAGCGCCAGAATGGCCAGAATTTCCAGTCGGCCGACGACCATGGCGCAGGCCAGCACGATCTTGGTCATCGCGGGCAGGCCCGACCAGCCCTCCCACGGGGCCGAGGCGATGCCGGCGCTGGCCTCGAAGGCGGGCGTCAGCGGGATCGCGCCGGCCAGTGGCCCGGTATTGGTCAGCGCCGCGATCGACAGGATCGTCGCGGTCTCGAACTCGATCTGCTGGATCGAGACAAGCGCGACCGTCACCGCGATGGAACTGGCAAAGAGCATGAAGAAGATGAACGCCAGATAGGCGCCTTCGCGCCGTAGCCGACGCGCGATCCGCCCGCCGCCCGAAACCGATGAGGGATGGATGATGCGTTCCAGTTCCCGTTCGCCGTGGCGGGCCAGTGAATAGACGCGCAACAGCTTGACCCCGCCCGCCGTCGTCGCGACGCCACCCCCCATCAGCGCCAGCCCGGCAAGGATCAGGCCCGGCGAGGACAGGCCCGACCAGGCCCGCGATCCCTGCCAGTCGACCGAATTCCAGCCGGTCGTGGTCAGGTAGCTGAGCGCGTTGAACATGCCGCCCCAGAAGGCGGCCAGCCCGTTGCGCAGATCAATCAGGCTGGGCAGCGCCGGGTCGTTGCCCACACCGGCCTCGATCGCGCCGATGAAATGGCGCAGAAACAGGGCCGCCGCGACCAGCGCGATCAGGCCCACCGCCATCTTCAGCTCGGGATCCTCGATCAGCCGGCGGGTGGCGCGCAATTCGCCGCCCCCCGGCCAGAAGCGCCGCGACAGGGCGGGGATCAGGAACAGGAACACCGCCATCTCGCCGGCGATGCCCGAACGTTCGCCGGAGGGACCGATGACCGGGGTGATCCCGCTGGTCGACAGCGTGCCCATCGCGCGCGTCAGCGCCAGGATCGAGCTGTCGCCCAGCAGCAGCAGGATCATCCAAAGGGCCAGTGTCAGGCCGGCATAGACAGGAAAGACCTGCATCGCGGCGCGGACCAGCCGGTAGGCAGGATCGGCCAGTTCCGTGTGGAAGATCGGCGAGGACAGATGCGGTTGCCGCACGCGCGGATCCGACGATCGGGGCAGCTGTTCGAAATCCTCGCTGCGGCCATAGGGCGTGGACATGATCTCGAACCCGCCGACCCGCAGCGGTGCCAGAATGGCGATGGCGGCGACCAGCATGAAGAAGCCGCCCATCCAGCCGACCATCGCCCGCCACAGATGCAGCGGCATCGGCAGAAGATCGGCGGAATAAAGCGAGGCGCCGGTCGTGGTCAGCGCCGACACCATCTCCCACCAGGCATTGAACAGACCGGTATCGGGCAGGCTTTCGGCCAGGGGGATGGCCAGGATCAGCGGCATCAGTCCCATCACCGCCAGCATCGACAGCAGCGTGTCGCGCGAACGCGGCCTGCGGCGGTTGGCCGATGTGGCCAGCGCGATCATCCCGGTCACGATCAGGACCAGAAGCGCCGCGTAGAGAAAGTTGCGCGCGATCGCGTCCTGATTGATGACCGAGGCATAGATGGCCGGAACCAGCATCGCCAGCCCCGACAGGACGGATAGCAGGATCAGCAGCGGCAGGCGCAGGATCAGGTTCATTCGCCTCGCGCCTCAGAAGAAGTCGATCGAGACCTGCAACAGGCGCTCGACCTCGGGCACGTCATGGGTCAGGGCGAAGATCAGCACGATGTCGCCTTCTTCGATGCGGGTGTCCGGGGACGGCTTCAGGATCCGGTCGCCCTTCTGCACCGCGCCGATCAGCGCGCCCTCGGGAAAGTCGATATCGCGGATGGCGCGGCCGGACATCGGGCTTGTGGACAAAACCTGCGCCTCCATCACCTCGGCCTCGGCATCGCCGATGGAATAGATGTCGCGCACCCGGCCGTGGCGAATATGGCGCAAGATGGTCGAGACGGTGGTCGCGCGGGGATTGATATAGGCGTCGATGTCCAGCGCGCCCATCAGGGACACCAGCGTCGGGTCGTTGATCAGCGATATCACCATCTTCGCGCCGGCCTGCTTGGCCCGGACGGCCGCCAGGATGTTGGTCTTGTCGTCATCGGTCACCGCCAGAACCGCGTCGGCCACGGGCACCGACGCCTCTTCCAGCAATTCCGCCGACAGCCCGTCGCCGTTCAGCACGATGGTCCGTTCCAGCCGGTCGGCAGCGTATTCGGCCCGTGCGCGGTCATGTTCGATCAGCTTGGCGCGGATCCGGCCCGGCCGCGCCTCAAGCGTCCGGGCCACGGCAAGCCCGACATTGCCCGCGCCGATGATGGCGACCCTTTCCTGCTTCTGTGGCGGCTTTCCGAAGATTTCCAGCGTCCGCGCGACATCCTCGAAATGGCTGAAGATATAGACCTGATCGCCCGCGAAAAGCTGGTCGCCCGGATCCGGCGTGAACAGCCGCCCGCCCCGGCGGACCCCGGTGACGATGGCGCGCAGGCTGGAAAAGATCTCGTTCAACTGGCGCAAAGGCGTGTTCAGCGCCGGACAATCCTCTTCCAGGACAATGCCCAGAAGCTGGATCTTGCCGCTCATGAAGGTCTCGACATCGAAGGTCGAGGGCGCCGACAACCGTTGCAGCGCGGCCTTGGCGACCTCGCGTTCGGGGCTGATGACGACATCAATGGGCAGATGATCGGTGCGGTAGAGATCGGAATAGATCGCATCCAGATAGGCACCCGAACGCAGCCGGGCGATCTTGCGCGGAACCTGAAAGACCGAATGGGCGACCTGGCAGGTGACCATGTTCACCTCGTCCGAATGGGTCGCGGCGATGATCAGGTCGGCGTCGCGCGCGCCGGCGCGATCCAGCACGTCGGGATGGCTGGCAAATCCGGTGACGCCCTGGACATCCAGCGCATCGGTCGCGCGCCGGATCAGTTCGCCGTTATTGTCGATCACGGTGACATCGTTGCGTTCGCCGGAAAGATGCCGCGCGATCTGCCAGCCGACCTGCCCTGCCCCGCAGATGATGATCTTCATGCCCGTTCCTCAAGCCGTCGCAAAAGCGCCGCACACCTGCCTAAGCCCGCCGCAGGCGCGGTGCAACCTTCCCTTCGCCGCCGGGCGTGGCGTGGGCTTGCAGGGTCTGCAAAATGCAACCAAAAGTTGCCAAAATGTCGAGTCTTTCTTGTCTTGGCCTCTCTGCTGCATTAACCATGACTTGTCTGAGAACCTGCAACGTGGGCCGCGTTGCAAAGATGCTGACCTCGGGACGATCCGGCGGCGAATTCAGCCGCTTCAGCGCAGGCACCCGGCCGCTGACAGCCGACCCCTTGCCGGGGGCAGGCGACGAAGCGGATCGTGTTGCCGAACGCCGAAACGGCGTTCCGGACCGAGCCGCCCGACATCGATAAGGAGATGGAGAATGCCAACCTTGTCCGACCACGGTTTCGTCTGCTCCCTGGGACGGACATCGCGCCGCATCATGTTTGCTTCCCCAGAACGCCATTTCCCGTCGGGCTGACTTGGGCGCGGTCGATGGCGATGTTTGGCAGCGTGCCATCGACCGCGTTTCCTGTCGTCGTTCTTTCCCTTCTCGCAGAACAGCCCGCAAAGGCCCGTCAGGCCCGCGCCGTTTCTCGCGCTTGACCGCGGCACCTATTTGCCCGTCATGACCTCGTCCTCGGCGCGCATTCCGCCGACCACGCCCAGCGATTTCAGCTTGCGGTGCAGGGCGCTGCGCTCCATTCCCACGAATTGCGCGGTGCGGCTGATATTGCCGCCAAAGCGGTTGATCTGGGCCAGAAGATATTCCCGTTCAAACATCTCGCGCGCCTCGCGCAGCGGCATGGCGGTGATCTGCGGACCAAGGCTCAGCGCGTCGCTGTTGTCGGGCGTAGCCCCCTGCGGCTCCAGTTCCGAGGGCTGGATCGGACCGCTGCCCTCGGCAAGGATCAGAACCCGTTCGATGACGTTGCGCAACTGGCGGATATTGCCCGGCCATCGCATCGATTGCAGCGCCGCGACCGTATCCTCGGGCAGATCGCGCGGGGTCAGGCCCTGCGTCTTGTGGCATTGTTCGATGAAGGCACGGGCCAGCAGCGCGATGTCGTCGCGTCGTTCGGCCAGCGACGGCACCGCGACCGGCACCACGTTCAGCCTGTCGTAAAGCTCTTGCCGAAAGCGGCCGGCCTCGATCTCGACAGGCAGATCGCGGTTGGTCGAGGAAATCACCCGCAGGTCGACCCGCACCTTGTCGGACCCGCCCGACCGTGCGAATTGCTGTTCCGTCAGCACCCGCAAGATCTTGGACTGGGTGCCCAGCGGCATGTCGCCGACCTCGTCGAAATAGATCACCCCGCCATGGGCCTGTTCCAGAAGGCCCGGCTCGATCCCGCGGTCGGGCGTTTCGCGGCCGAACAGAACCTCTTCCATCCGGTCTGGTTCGATCGTGGCGCAAGGAACGGTGATGAAGGCCGCATTGGCGCGCGGACTGTGGGCATGGATATAGCGGGCCGAGATTTCCTTGCCCGTTCCCGGCTCGCCCGACAGCATCACCCGTCCGTTCGATCTGGCGACCTTGTCCAGATTGTCGCGCAGACGTTTGAAGGACGCGGATTGGCCCAGCATCTCGGCGGTCCGGTCGCCGCCCCGGCGCAGGCTGCTGTTCTCGCGCCGGAGGCGGCTGGTTTCCATGGCCCGGTTGATGACCACCATCAACTGGTCGATGTTGAACGGCTTCTCGATGAAATCATAGGCGCCCTGCCGGATCGCGGCCACCGCGATCTCGATATTGCCGTGTCCCGAGATGATGATGACCGGCACGTCCGGGTTGTTGCGCCGGACCTGTTTCAGGATGTCGATCCCGTCCATCCGGCTGTCCTTGAGCCAGATATCGAGGATCATCAGCGCGGGTTCGGCGGCGTTCAGCGCGCCGACGGCCTCGTCTGAATTTGCCGCGAGACGTGTCTCGAAGCCCTCGTCCCTCAGGATGTCCGCGATCAGTTCGCGAATGTCGCGTTCGTCGTCGACGATCAGAATGTCGCTCATATCGTTCCCGCCTCGTCAGTTTCTCTGGTTTCCTTGTCGCGGCCCTTGCGCCCCGTGCCGCGAACCGGGTGCCGTTCGCGCGGCAGCCGGATTTCGGCAACCGCGCCCGGATGATCGGGCGCATCCGTCAGCGACAGGCTGCCGCCATGTTCCTCGACGATCTTCTTCACGATGGGCAGGCCAAGCCCGGTTCCCTGCGCCTTCAGCGTCACATAGGGTTCGAACAGGCGCGACCGATCGGCGGGCAGGCCGGGGCCGTTATCGGCGATCGCGATCGCAACCATGTCGGCATCGGCGCGCAAGGTGACCGCGATATGCGCGGTCCAGCCCCGGGGCGCGGTCGTTGCGCGTTCCTCGACCGCCTCGCCGGCATTCTTCAGAAGATTCGTCAGCGCCTGACGCAACATTCCGGGATCGCAATCCACGACCACCGGCTGATCGGGGATGCTGACCTCCAGTGCGCCGCCAAGCGCGTCCTGCTGCAGCAGCACGACCTCGCGCAGAAGCGCCGCCAGATCCGTCTCCGCCCGGTCTGGTTCGGGCATCCGCGCGAAGCGGCTGAATTCGTCCACGATCCGGCGCAGATCGCTGGTCTGGCGGATGATCACCTCGACATACTGATCCAGCGCGGCCTTGTCCTCGGGGGCCGCGAGCGGTGTGAACTTGCGCCGCAGGCGTTCGGCCGAAAGCTGGATCGGGGTCAGCGGGTTCTTGATCTCGTGGGCCACGCGCCGGGCCACGTCACCCCAGGCGGCCATGCGCTGCGCGCTGACCAGTTCAGTCACGTCATCGAAGGCCACGACATAGCCTTCCAGATTGCCGTCGGCTCCGCGCCGCACCGCCATGCGGACCAGCAGGCTTTCGATGCGCCCCTCGCGCGCCAGCCGGACCTCGTCCTGCACGGCCTCGGCCACCGATGCCGACAACCGGTCGAACAGCGGCGCGAATTCCGGCACCGCCTCGGACAAGAGCGCGTCGATGTCGCCGCCGGGATCCAGCCCCAGCAACCGCGTGGCCGAGCGGTTGACGAAATCGATCTCGCCCGCCGCGTCCAGTCCGATCACCCCGGAAGTGACCGAGGTCAGCACATTGTCGAAAAGCCGACGCTGATCGTCGCTGGCCCGATAGCTGTCCACCAGTTCCTGCCGCTGCGCCTTCAATTGCCGGGTCATGCGGTTGAAGCTTTCGCCCAGGGTCTGGATCTCGTCGCCGGTATCGGGCTCGGGCACCTGGACGTCCAGATCGCCGCGCCCGACCCGTTCGCTGGCCAGGGCCAGCGCGCCGATGGGCCGCGACAGGCGGCTGGCGAACCACAGCCCCATCCAGATCGCGGCCGCGACCAGCAGCAGCGCGAAGCCCAGATAGACCAGCGAGAATTCGAACAGAACCTGCCCGCGCGTCTGTTCCAGTTGGCGGTAATCGCCCACCGTCGCGCGGGTATCGTCAAGCAATCCCAGAAGGTTGCCGTCCACGTCCCGCGTGACATAGAGATAGCGGTCAACCAGCGGCGGCAGCGCCACCAGCGCGCGGAATTCGTTGTTCTTCCAGTCCTCCAGCAGCACCAGCCCGTCGCGCTGCGCGCGATCCAGATCCTCCGCGGTCGGCTGTTCGTACCAGAACAGATAGCTGCGTTCGCCGCGCGCGCGGATCTCGCCCGCGCCGTTGATGATATAGGCCTCGCGCAGCCCGCGCTGGATCAGGGCCTGGCCCTGGACCAGCAATTGCCGCATCTCGGCATCCTCGATCATCGGATTGACACGTCCGGCCTGCGTCAGCACCCCGGCCAGCGCGCGCGCGTCCTCGGTCAGATCGCGACGATGTTCTTCCTGATAGGCCTCGGCCGCGGCCTGCGAGGTCGTTACCACCTGCTGCACCCGCCCCGAGAACCAGCCCTCGAGACCGATATTGACCAGAAAACCCGCGAACAGCGCGACCAGCACCGTCGGCACCAGCGCCAGACCCGCGAAGATCGCCACCAGCCGCGCATGAAGACGGGATCCTGCCGCCGAAGCCCGCCTGGCCGCGATCAGCCGCGCCATGCGCAGCACGACAAGACCCAGAAGAACGATCAGATAGACAAGATCCAGCAGCAGGATCAGCCGCAGCATCCGGCTGGCCGCGCCCTGGCTGAATGGACCAAGCACGGTCATCGTTGCCACGGCCAGCACCGCGCCCAGCCCGAGAACGGACCAGGTCAGGAAACCACGCCATTGCCGCGGCAAGCGGATGCGCGCCAACCTGTCCCAGCTCAGCCCTGATGCGGACCCTGCCATAACCCCCACTCGCCGTCTCTCGCGGCTTTGCTGTTGCCGGGCCGTAACTGCGGCGCGGCACCCTGTGGCGGTTTTACATCAGTTTGCGGCGCCGTGTCACCTCGATATTCAACTCGGTCAGCTTCTTGCGCAGCGTATTGCGGTTGATGCCCAGAAGATCGGCGCATCTCAGCTGATTTCCCCCCGTCGCATCCAGCGCGACCTGAAGCAACGGACGCTCGATCTCGCGCAGGATGCGGTCATACAGACCCGGCGGCGGCAGCGCGTCGCCGTGCAGATCGAAATAGCGTTGCAGATGCGCCTCGACCGAATCCGACAGCCGCGCATTGCCCGGCGGCAGCGGAACCGCGGCGGCAGTGCCCGGCGCGCCGTCGCGGAGCGCGGCGGTTTCGGTCGCGACAGAGGCCATGCCTGCGCCGCCCCCCTGCTGGTTCAGCGCCTCGCGCATTTCGACGGCGGTGACGACCGGGCCGGCGGCGATCAGGGCCAGCCTGCGCATCATGTTTTCCAGCTCGCGGACATTGCCGGGGAAGGGATGGGCGCGCAGGGCCGCCGCCGCCTCGTCGGAAAGGCTGCGTTCGGGCAGGCCCTGGGCCGCGGCGCGTGCCAGCAGATGCGCGGCCAGCGGCAGGATGTCATCGACCCGTGCGCGCAGCGGAGGCACCGAGACGGTGACGCCGGCAAGCCGGTAATAGAGATCCGATCGCAGTCGTCCCGATGCCACATCGGTCTGCGGATCAGGGCCGGTCGTGGCCACGATGCGCGGAGCCTGCGCCCGATCGGGGCCGGTTTCCATCGCCTCGATCAGCCCGATCAGACGGGCCTGCGCGCCCTGATCGAAGCCTGCCGGGTTCTCGATCACGATCGAGCCTCCGCGCGCCTTCTCGGAGGCGCGGCCAATCGCCTCTGGTCCGGCATCGGCCGAGGTCAGCACCGCCAGCCCCCGGCCGCGCCGGTCCGACAGGTCGTGAAAGGACCGCGCGATGGTGGTCTTGCCGACGCCCGGCTCGCCCGCGATCAGGACCGGCAGATCGGCGTTCAGGATGCGCGCGACCATGCGGAACAGGTTTTGCATGGCGGGCGCATGACCGATCAGCGGCATCGCCGGATCTGCGCCCTGGCGCGGCGCGGGGTCAGGTTCGGGTGCGGGTTCCGATTTGCGCGGGCGGCGTGACAGGGCAAGGTTCGCCTTGCTCATCAGGTCGGGCAGATCGAAGGGCTTGGGCAGATATTCGAACGCCTCGGCCTCGGTCGCACGGATCGCGGTGACGATGGTGTTCTGGGCCGAGATCACGATCACCGGCAGATCGGGCCGCGCCTGCCGGATGGCGGGGATGCGGTCGATGCCGTTGCCATCGGGCATCATCACGTCGGTGATGACCAGATCGCCGCGCCCCTCCTCGACCCATTTCGACAATTGCGCCAGGCTGCCGGTCGCGTGAACCCGGCAGCCCGCGCGGGTCAGCGCCTGGGTCAGCACCGTGCGGATGGTGCGGTCGTCGTCGGCGATCAGAACGGTTCCGTCCATGGCGTCGGTCCTTATGCCTTGGGAAGCGAGATGCGGAATACGGTGCGGCCGGGGCGGCTGTCCACGCGGATCAGCGCGCCGTGGTCGGTGATGATCTTGCTGACCAGCGCCAGGCCAAGTCCGGTGCCGTTCTCGCGGCCCGAGACGAAAGGCTCGAAGATCTGATCGGCGATCGCCAAGGGCAGTCCGGGTCCGTTATCCTCGATCGCGATCTGCAGGGGCAGCGGCCGACCCGTCGGGTCGGCTTCATCGGGTGGCAGGCGCAAAATATGGTCATAATGGCTGTGCAGCCTTATCACCGGCAATTCGGTGCCTTTCAACGCCTCGGCCGCGTTCTTGACGAGGTTCAGACAGACCTGCGTCAGCTGGTCGGGATCGGCCAGGGCGGGCGGCAGCGACGGGTCGTAATCGGCCACGATCTGTACCCGCCTGCCAAAGCCCACCTGGGCCGAGCGGCGCACCTTTTCCAGCACGTCGTGGATGTTGACCGGCCGCAGTTCGGGCGGCGAGGTATCGCCGAACCGTTCCACCTGTTCCAGCAGGGCCGCGATGCGGCGGGTCTCGCTGACGATCATCTCGGCCATCTCGCGATCCTCGGCCGAGGCGTTCATGCCCATGATCTGCGCCGCGCCCCGGATGCCTGCCAGCGGATTCTTGATCTCGTGGGCCAGCATCTCGGACATGCCGATGGCGCTGCGTGCGGCGGTGCGCACGGCGCGGTTCTGATACTGCATTCCATGGTCGTCCAGCGGCACAAGCAGCAGCATGACGGCGCCGCCGGCCTCGCCCGCCGGCGCGGCATGGACGGCGGCGCGGCGATCCTGATGCCCACCCGCACGATCGCCGATCTCGAACAGCACATCGGCGTGATACAGCGCCTCGTCGCCCCGCAGCACCCGACCGATCAGCGCCCTGAGCGAGGGGCGGATGCGCACCCGCTTGCCCATCGATTCACCCTCCAGCGCCTTGCCGATGGTCGAATTGCGCGAGACGTTGAGCCAGATCTCGGCCGAATCGTTCATTGCCGCCACCCGGCCCTTGGCGTCCAGGATCAGCGCCGGCAGAGGCATGACCATCCATCCCGGCCCCGGCGCGGCCTCGCGGAAATCGGCCGGGCGCGGGCTGGTCATGCGGCGCGGTCCCCGCGAAAGGACGCGGATCCGCCGTCGGGCACGGCCTCGGCAAAGGCGCGGCGGATCAGCGCCGTGGCGGCGGCCGGGCTGTCTGCGCGCAGCATCTCGGCCCGCAGCGGTGCACTTGCGGCCTCGGCATACCAGCCCAGATGCTTGCGCGCGACGCGCAGACCCAGCTCGGCCCCGTAGAAGTCCAGGATATCGTGATAATGATGTTCGACCGCGTCGGCCAGGGCCGGGCCTTGCGGGATTTGCGGCGCGGGCGTGCCCCAAAGCTCGTGCGCGATCCGCGCCAGCCGCCAGGGCGCGCCCTGCGCCCCGCGACCGACCATCACCGCCTCGGCCCCCGAGGCCGCCAGCGCCGCCCGCGCGCTGGCCGCATCCACCACATCGCCATTGGCGACCAGTGGCGGGCGGCCCGCGATGTCGGCCACGGCGCGGATTCGCGCCCAATCCGCGCGGCCCTTGTAGAACTGCGTCCGCGTCCGGCCGTGAACGGTCAGCATCCGGACCCCCGCATCGGATGCGCGACGCGACAATTCGGCCGCATTCAGGCAATCCTCGTCCCAGCCCAGCCGCATCTTCAGCGTTACCGGCACCGACACCGCGCGCACCACCGCTTCGATCAGGGTCAGCGCATGATCCGGATCGCGCATCAGCGCCGCGCCCGAAAGCCCGCCGGTCACCTTCTTGGCCGGGCAGCCCATGTTGATGTCGATGATGGCCGCGCCCATTCCCTCGACGATGCGCGCGGTCTCGGCCATGGGGCCTGCCTCGCGGCCGGCGATCTGGACGCTGACGGGCAGCGCGCCTTCGGTCAGCGCCTTGGCGCGGATGGCGGCGCGGGTCGAGGGGCGGGGTGTCACCATCTCGGTCGAGGCGACCATTTCGCTGACCATCAGCCCGGCGCCGTGTCGCGCCACCGCCCGGCGAAAGGGCAGATCGGTGATTCCCGCCATGGGCGCAAGAAACACCGGCGGTCCCAGTCGCGTGTCGCCAAGGCGGATCGGTTCGGGCTGCTGCATTCTGTTGTTCCTTCACCTTGCTTGGGGCAGTCGCAAGGATGCTGCGGCGATGATCACTTGCGCCCGAGACGACACCGGCGCAACTGCCTTCATAATACGCATTCCGCCCGTTTAGAAGGCAGGTCCAGGCGACCGCTGGTGTCGCAAGCGGGGGCCCTGCGGGTCGCATCCTGACTGGCCATCGGACGTCGCGCGTGATTGGATCGGGCCAGCTTGGCCAAGGGGGCGGGATGTTTCTGTCGGTGTTCGATCTGTTCAAGGTGGGTGTCGGCCCGTCCTCGTCGCATACGATGGGGCCGATGGTGGCGGCCGCGCGGTTTCTGGCCGCGCTGCGCGACCAGCCCTTCCGCGCCCACGGGCTGACGGCCAGCCTGCATGGCAGCCTGGCCTTTACCGGCAAGGGTCATGCCACGGATCGCGCCACGATCCTGGGCCTTGCGGGCTTCGAGCCTGCGACGATGCAGGCCGAGGCGGCCGAGGCCGCGCTGGCCCGCAACCGCGAAACCCGGACCCTGACGCCGCCCGGCCTGCCCGAGATGGCCTTCGATCCCGAACGCGATCTGCAATTCGATTATGACAAGCCGCTGCCCGGCCACGCCAACGGCATGACCCTGTCGGCAAGGGACGCGCAGGGCGATGTGATCTTTCACCGAATCTATTATTCGGTCGGCGGCGGCTTCGTTCTGACCGACGAGGAACTGGCGCGAAAAGGCAACGAGGATCGCAGCGACGCGGTGTCGAAAGTGCCCTTTCCCTTCGCCAGCGCCGCCGAAATGCTGGCCATGGCTGAAAAATCGGGCATTTCCATTGCCGCCATGAAGCGCGCCAACGAACTGGCCTTCCGCAGCGAATCCGAACTGCGCGAGGGGCTGGACCGGATCTGGCGGGTCATGCGCGACTGCATGGATCGCGGCTTGTCGGCCACGGGAAACCTGCCGGGCGGGCTGAACGTGCGCCGCCGCGCGCGCGGCATCCACGAAAAGCTGATGGCGGAACGTGGTATGAACCTGACCGCGCCGCACGTCATCAATGACTGGATGTCCACCTATGCCATGGCCGTGAACGAGGAAAACGCCGCCGGAGGACAGGTCGTCACCGCGCCCACCAACGGCGCGGCGGGCACGGTTCCCGCCGTGATCCGCTACTGGCTGGATCATGTTCCCGGCGCGACCGAACGCGATCTGCCCGATTTCCTGCTGACCGCAGCGGCGATCGGCGGCTTGATCAAGCACAATGCCTCGATCTCGGGCGCGGAATGCGGCTGCCAGGCCGAGGTCGGCAGCGCCTCGGCAATGGCGGCCGCCGGGCTGGCGGCGGTCCTCGGTGGCACCCCTGGCCAGGTCGAGAACGCAGCCGAGATCGCGCTGGAACATCATCTGGGCATGACCTGCGACCCGGTGAAGGGGCTGGTCCAGGTGCCCTGCATCGAACGCAACGGCCTGGGTGCGATCAAGGCGGTCAGCGCGGCCAGCCTGTCGCTGCGCGGCGATGGCACGCATTTCGTGCCCCTGGACGCGGCCATCGAGACCATGCGTCAGACCGGACGCGACATGTCCGAGAAATACAAGGAAACCTCGCTGGGCGGATTGGCAGTGAACGTGCCGAACTGCTGAGACCGGCTTGCCGGCAGCGGCTTCGCGAAAGCCCGGGCGATCGACCATGTCGGCGCGCACGCGCCCCCGACCTGCCGGCGCCGGCATGACCGCGGGCTGCCGCGGCGCCGTTCCGGTTGCCCGGGCGATCGGTGTCAGGGCTGGGGCGGGGCCGGCGGCTGGCCGTGGCGCGCGTCGGGCAGGCCGTGGGTGCCGCAATCGCGCAGGGGCTGACGCAGCAACAACCACAGTCCAAGGGCAAAGGCCCCCACACCGACGAGCGGACCCCAATACAGCGTCAGCCAGCCCAGAACCGGCACGCCCAGCACGATCATCGTCCAGAAGGCGACAAAACGATGCCTTTGGCGCAAGTATGGGATCAGGCTGGCCAGGAGAACCCAGGCGGCCGCCGCCGCGACCGAACCGATGGCAAGCAGTGTCACGCGGCCCGTCCTTGCAGACGCGCCGGAAGCGCATTGGCCCAGCCCGAGATCGTGCCCGCGCCCAGGCAGACCACCATATCGCCCGGCCGCGCCTGTTCGCGGACCAGCCGTTCCAGATCATCCTCGTTCAGGATCGCGCGCGCGTGGCGGTGACCATGGGCGATCAATCCGGCCACCAGATCGTCGCGGGTGGCGCCGGGGATCGGATCTTCGCCGGCGGCATAGACATCGGCGATGGCGACCACGTCGGCCTCGTTGAAACAGGTGCAGAAATCGTCAAAGAGGCTGGACAATCGCGAAAAACGGTGCGGCTGGTGGACCGCGATCACCCGACCCTCGGTCGCCTGGCGGGCGGCTTTCAGCACCGCCGCGATTTCTACCGGGTGGTGGCCGTAATCGTCGATGATGGTGACGCCGCCGACCTCGCCCACACGGGTGAATCGCCGCCCCACGCCGCCGAATTTCGCCAGCGCCTCGCGGATCTCGGCCTTCTTCATGCCCAGATGGCGCGCCACGGCGACGGCGGCGAGGCAGTTCGAGACGTTGTGGTCGCCCGGCATCGGCAAGGTGCAGCGCTCGATCATCTCGACCGCGCCCTTGTCGTTGGGGCCTTCGCCCTGCAGCGCGATGTCGAAATGCGCGATGCCCTTGTCATAGGTCAGGTTCATCGCCCGCACATCGGCCTGGGCATTGAATCCGAAGGTCACGACGCGGCGTTCGGTCAGCCGGCCGACCAGCGACTGAACCTCGGCATGATCGGTGCAGCAGACCGCAAGACCATAGAACGGGATCGAGGATGCAAAATTGTAAAAGCCCTGCCGCAGCGCATCGAAGCTGCCCCAATGTTCCATGTGTTCGGGGTCGATATTGGTGATGATGGCGATGTCGGTGGGCAGGCGATTGAAGCTGCCGTCGCTTTCGTCGGCCTCGACCACCATCCATTCGCCCGCGCCCGCCCGCGCATTGCTGCCATAGGCGTGGATGACGCCGCCATTGATGACGGTCGGGTCCAGGTTGCCCGCGTCCAGCAATGTCGCGACCATGGTGGTGGTGGTGGTCTTGCCATGGGTGCCGGCGATGCAGATGTTGGATTTCATCCGCATCAGTTCGGCCAGCATCTCGGCCCGGCGGACGACCGGCAGGCCGCGGCGGCGGGCCTCTTCCAGTTCGGGGTTGCCCTTCTTGATCGCGGTCGAGATGACCACCACGCCGGCCTCGCCCAGGTTTTCGGCGCGCTGCCCTTCGAATACGGTCGCACCCAGGGTTTCCAGGCGGTCGGTGATCTTCGAGCGTTTCGCATCGCTGCCCTGGACGCGGTAGCCCAGCGTCATCAGCACCTCGGCGATCCCCGACATGCCGATTCCGCCGATGCCCACGAAGTGAATGGGACCAAGTTCACCGGGCAGTTTGGTGGCGGCATTCATCAGGCAATCTCCGTGACAAGGTCGTAAAGGCGGCGCGCGGCATCGGGACGGGCCAGCGACAGCGCGGCCGAGGCCATGGCGCGCGCACGCGCGGGATCGGTCAGGATCGCCTGCATGTCGCGCGCAAGGGTTTCGGGGTCAAGCGTCGATTCGGCACGCAGCAGCGCGGCGCCGGCATCGGCCAGGGCCCGCGCATTGGCGGATTGGTGGTCGCCCGCGGCAGCGGCGAAGGGGATCAGGATGGCGGGCCGGCCGATCACCGTGATGTCGGCGATGGACGAGGCACCGGCACGGCTGATGACCAGTTGCGCCCGCGCCAGCCTTTCGGGAACATCGGCGAAGAAGGGCTGCACATCCGCCGTTACGCCCGCCGCATCATAGGCGGCGGCGACCCGATCCGCGTCCTCGGAGCGGGCCTGATGGCTTAGGCGCAGCCGGGTGCGCAGATCGGCGGGCAAAACGGCAATGGCGGCGGGAACCATGTCGGACAGGACGCGCGCGCCCTGACTTCCGCCGATGACCACGAGGTTCAGACCGCCTTCATCGGGATCGGCATAGGGACTGGCCGCGTGGTCCAGGACCGAGGCGCGGACCGGATTGCCGGTATGGATGCCCGCGACCCCTCGCGGCAGCGCGGTCGGCCAGATACCGCAGGCGATGCGATGGACACGCGCCGCGAAAAGGCGGTTCACGCGGCCCATGACGCCGTTCTGTTCGTGGATCATGCGCGGCAGCCCCATGCTGAGCGCCGCCGACAGGGCGGGAATCGTCGGATAGCCGCCGAAGCCTATGACGACCGAGGGCCGGTCGCCGGCAAAGGCGCGGCGCGCGGCCATGATGCCTGCAGCGATCGTGAAGGGCGCGGTCAGCTTGCCAGGAATGCCCCCGCGCGCCGTGGTGGCTGCGGGAACGATGCTGCGCTGGACCGCGTCGGGAAAGGCCCCGGCATAGCGCGCGCCGCGTTCGTCGGTGGACAATGCGACGCGCCAGCCCTCGGCCAGCATCAGCTCGGCCAGGGCCTGGGCGGGAAACATGTGCCCGCCCGTGCCGCCGGCCGCGATCAGCGCAAGCGGTGCGGCCATCAGCGGCCTCGCCGCAGGATCTCGGCCATTTCGCCCTGTGGGCGGGCCCGGGTCAGCGCCAGCAGCATTCCCATCGTGATGCCGGATGCGATCACCGATGAACCGCCATAGCTGACGAAGGGCAGCGTCATGCCCTTGGCCGGCAGCAGCCGGACCGCGACGCCCATGTTGATCAGCGCCTGCACGCCAAAGGCGCAGGCCAGCCCGGTGCCCGCGATGCGGGCGAAGGGATCGCGTTCCCGCAGCAGACGCAACAGCGAGCGGCTGACGATGGTGGCGTAAAGCAGGATGATCGCCAGAACCATGATCGTGCCATATTCCTCGGCCGCCACCGCGATGATGAAGTCGGTATGGGCGTCGGGCAGCGACCACTTGACGGTGCCTTCGCCCACGCCGACGCCGAAGAAGCCGCCTTCCTGAATCGCGTTGGTGGCATAGCCGATCTGCGTGCGGGGATCGATCTCGGGGTTCAGGAATCCGTTGATCCGGCGGGCGAAGTGTTCCGAAGCCCCATAGGCGAAAAGACCGCCCAGGCCAGCGATGCCGGTAACGCCCAGCAAAAGCACCATCGGCGCCCCGGCCACGAAATACATCACCAGCCAGGCAAACAGCACCAGCGAGGCCTGCCCGAAATCGGGTTGCAGGGCCAGAAGCAGGACCACCACCATCGCCGTGAAAAAGGAATACAACCGGCCCGGCGGGCCTCCGACCTCCTGGCTGGCGGCCATGAACCAGGCCGAGAGCGCGACGAAGCCCGGCTTCAGGAACTCGGACGGCTGGATCGAGACAAAGCCCAGGCTCAGCCAGCGCGTCGCGCCCTTGCCGAAATCGGTGCCGAAGAAAGGCAGCGCCCCGAGCAATGCGAAGGCCGCGATGAAGCCCAGCACGCCCAGCCGCCGGACCTGCCGCGGCGACAGCATCGAGACGACCAGCATCACCAGCAGCGCCAGACCGCCAAAGATCGCCTGGCGCTGGACATAGTAGAATCGCGGCAGGTCGTTCTTTTCGGCCAGCGGCACCGATGCCGCCAGCCCCAGAAGAAGGCCTGTCGCAAAAAGCCCCACCACGCAGGCCAGCGCCCACCTGTCCAGGGTCCGCCACCAGCGTGGAAGAATCGGATCCCCCGCCCTCGCGGGGGTCGTGCCAAAGACCATCTCGGTCATGGGAATACCGCCGTCACTGCCTCTGCCTCGTCCGGTTTTCCCGGATCTGAGACAGAGAATAGCGCGGTTTTCCGCCCCGCGCTACAGCCGAATGCAGCCTTTGCACGCATAAGTTGAATTTACGCGCCTCAGCGCGCGCCATGGCTGCGGTCATAGCCGTTCGGTGGCGGCGGCGACCAGCCTGCGGGCGTCCGGGCGGGCCGGAACATCTGCACCGAAAGCGGATAGCAGCGCGCCGCATCCGAGGAATGTTCGGCCGAACAATCCCCGCCCGGACAGGCGGACAGCGCCCCCAGCAGGTCGATTTCGGCGAAGAATTCCAGATAATCGCCGGGCCGGACGGGGCTGGCCTTCATGAAATATCGCCCGGAATCACGGGCGAAGCCGGTGCACATGAAGACGTTCAGCACATCGTGAACATGGGCCTCGGCCTGTTCCGGCGTCAGGCCCCGCGCCCCGGCCAGTGCGCGGATCAGGTTGGAATGGCAGCAATGATGATAATGCCCGCCCGTCAGCAAATTATGCGTATAGGGATCGCAGCGTGTGCCGATCACATCGTGGACGCTGCCGCCGAAATCGTCGATGCCATACCAGGCCAGCGTGTCCTCGGTGATCGTGGCCATCGGCCGCAGGCCTGGGAACGAGGACCACAACCGGTCGCCCGTGCTCAGATGGCTGCCATGCAGGGCCCGGGTCTTGCCGGAATAGAAGCGTTCCGACAGATCCGCCGACCACAGGTTCAGATCCCCGACCTGGGGTCCCTCGATGCAGAGGATGCGGAAGAAATGGCCGGCGGGCACGGTGAAACAGCGCGCCTCACGAGGCGGGACCACGATTTCGTCCACCTGCCGCCAGCCGTTTCGCGCGGCCAGAAGGCCGGGCAGATCCGGCTGCGGCAGTGTCTCGACGGGATAACAGTCGACAGGGATCGCGGCGCGGCGTGCCCCTGCATCATCGGGTTGGTCCTGCATCGTCTTTCCCCCTCTTCATCACGCGCGATCCATCCACGGCAGCGCCACGATCCACCAGGCATTTTCCCGCCACGCGTTACCATTATGATCGCGCCGATGACCGATTCGCACCGCCTGCCCGAAATCGCCCGCGCTTTTCTGCGCCTCGGCCTGACCAGTTTCGGCGGCCCCATCGCCCATCTGGCCTATTTCCGCGAGGATCTGGTCCTCCGCCGCAACTGGATCACTGATGCCCGCTATGCCGAGATCGTCGCGCTGAGCCAGTTTCTGCCTGGTCCCGCCTCGTCCCAGACCGCCTTTGCCCTGGGCTGGCAGCGCGGCGGCGCGACGGGGGCGTTGACGGCGACGCTGGCCTTTACCCTGCCCTCGGCGCTGGCGATGATTCTGCTGGCGGCGACGGTCGGCGCGGCGCCGCCCGACGAGGGGCTGGCCGGCGGCCTGATTGCCGGGCTGAAGATTACCGCCGTGGCGATCGTGGCCCATGCGGTTTTCGGCATGGCGCGCATGCTGGCGCCGTCGGGCGCGCGGGCGGGGATCGCGCTGGCCGCGCTGGCGTCGCTGTCGGCGATGCCGACCGCCGCCTGGATGCAGGTCGTGGTCATCGCCGGCGGTGCGCTTGCGGGTCTGCTGCTGCGGGTGGCACGCCTGGCCGAGGCACAGCCTCAGCAGCCGCTGCGCGGCCCGTCGCGGCGCAACGCGGCGCTGTGCGCGATCCTGTTCGGGGTCTTGCTGCTGCTTTCGCCGCTGCTGGTCGGTGCGGGCATTCCGGCCCGGATCGCGGAGGTCTTTTACCGCGCGGGGGCATTGGTTTTCGGCGGCGGCCATGTGGTGCTGCCACTGCTCGAAGCGGGAACCGTGCAGGGCGGCTTGGTGCCCGAGGCCAGTTTCCTGGCCGGCTATGGCGCGGCGCAGGCCATGCCGGGGCCGCTTTTCACCTTTGCCGGCTGGCTGGGACAGATCGCGGGCGGCCCGGCGGGCGCGATCATCGGCCTGATCGCGATCTTCCTGCCGGGATTTCTGCTGATGGCGGCCGCCCTGCCCTTCTGGTCGGCGATTTCGGCCAGTCACCGGGCGCGCCACGCCGGCGCCGGCGCGAACGCGGCGGTCGTGGGCGTGCTGGGCGCGGCGCTTTATGATCCGGTCTTTACAGGCGGCGTCACGCAATCCGGGGATTTCGCGCTGGCGGTGACCCTGTTCCTGATGCTGTCCTTGTGGCGGCGACCGGCCTGGCAGGTCGTGATCACGGGCGCGCTCGGCGGGATGGCGCTGGCGCTCTAGCGGTCCGGATCAGCCGGGGTCAGGACCGGCCAGTCCAGGCCGGCATCCGGCCATTCGCGAATGAAAGACCCCCCGCGTCTCGCTGCCACGGCGCGGGGGGCTGGGGTCAGGCTGCGCCTCTTGCCGGACGCATCTGCTTCGATAGGGGCGCGAGAGGGAGGAGGGAAACCCGCGACCTGGCCTGACATGGCAATGCGTGGCCTGCGACAGGCCCCGCGCAGTCGGTTCAGCTACAACCTGAGGTGCCGCCGCAGGTGTTGCACTTCATGCAGGTGCCGTTGCGGACCAGCGTGTAATTGCCGCATTCGCCGCAAGGATCGCCCTCGTAGCCCTGCATCTTGGCCTTTTTGCGCTGGTCGATCGGCGCAGCCGCGACCGGGGCGGCCTGAAAGCCGGCGCCGCCTTCGGCCATGCCGGTGGCGACCGCCGTCCTCGAAGCGCCGCCCTGCAGCACCATCAGGTCCTGCGGCAAGCGTTTGCGCAAATATCCGGCGCTGCTGATCTGCTTCAGCATGGTCAGCGATTTCAGTTCGGCCTGCTCGGTCACCGGGGCCAGGTTCTGACCCTCGTGTTCGCCGCCACCAAGATCGTCGAATGACGCCCCTTCCGGCTTCACATGGGCCAGATCGGTGCGGTCGAGATAGCTGACCGCCAGTTCGCGGAACACGTAATCCAGGATCGAGGTGGCGTTCTTGATGCTGTCATTGCCCTGAACCATCCCCGCCGGTTCGAACCGGGTGAAGGTAAAGGCATCGACAAATTCCTCCAGCGGCACGCCGTATTGCAGGCCGACCGATACGGCGATGGCGAAATTGTTCATCATCGCCCGGAAGCCCGCGCCTTCCTTGTGCATGTCGATGAAGATCTCGCCCAGGCCGCCATCATCGTATTCGCCGGTCCTCAGATAGACCTTGTGGCCGCCGACGATGGCCTTCTGGGTATAGCCCTTGCGCCGCTGCGGCAGTTTCTCGCGGTGGCTGCGCACGGCCTCCTTGACGATGATCCGCTCGACGATCTTTTCGGCGACGATTGTGGCCTTTTCACGGGCGCTGCCGGTGGCGAGGATTTCCTCGGCCTCCTCGTCGTCTTCGACCAGGGCCGCGGCCAGCGGCTGCGACAGCTTGGATCCGTCGCGGTACAGGGCATTGGCCTTGATGCCGAGGCTGTGCGACAGCTCGTAGGCGGCCAGCGCGTCGGCGATGGTGGCGCTGTTGGGCATGTTGATCGTCTTGCTGATCGCGCCCGAGATGAAGGATTGCGCGGCGGCCATCATGTGGATGTGGCTGTCCACGGACAGATACCGCTTGCCGCGCTTGCCGCAGGGATTGGCGCAGTCGAAGACCGGCAGATGTTCATCCTTCAGGAAAGGCGCGCCTTCCAGCGTCATCGTTCCGCAGACGTGATCGTTGGCGGCGTCGATCTGCTGCTTCGAGAAGCCCAGATGCCGCAGCAGATCAAAGGCGGGATCGTTCAGCTTGTCGGCCGGGATGCCCAGCGTCTGCCTGCAGAAATCCTCGCCCAGTGTCCATTGGTTGAAGACGAAGCGGATATCGAACGCCGTGGCCAGGGCGGCCTCGACCTTCTCGATCTCGCGCGGGCCGAAACCGTGCCCGGCCAGCGCGGTGTGATTGATGCCGGGGCAATTGCCAAGGCTGGCATGGCCCACCGCATAGGCGATGATTTCCTCGATCTGGGCGGATGCATAGCCCAATGTGTCAAGCGCGGCCGGGACCGACTGGTTGATGATCTTGAAATAGCCGCCTCCGGCCAGCTTCTTGAACTTGACCAGTGCGAAGTCGGGCTCGATTCCGGTCGTGTCGCAATCCATGACCAGCCCGATCGTGCCGGTTGGCGCAATGACGGTCGACTGGGCGTTGCGGAACCCGTGATCCTCGCCCAGCGTCAGCGCTTCGTCCCAGGCCTCGCGGGCCAGTGCGACCAGACGCGGATCGGGGCAATTGCCGGCATCCAGCGCCACGGGGCGGACATTGATGCCGTGATAGGCCTCGGTTCCGTGGGCCGCGGCGCGGTGGTTGCGAATCACGCGCAGCATGTGCTCGGCGTTGCGCCCGTATCCGGGAAACGCCCCCAGCTCCGACGCCATCTCGGCCGAGGTGGCATAGGCAATGCCGGTCATGATCGCGGTCAGCGCGCCGCACAGCGCGCGGCCCTGATCACTGTCATAACCCAGGCCCATGTTCATCAGCAGGCCGCCGATATTGGCATAGCCCAGGCCCAGCGTGCGGTAATCATAGCTGCGCTGCGCGATCTCCTTGCTGGGGAATTGCGCCATCAGCACGCTGATCTCCAGCGTCACGGTCCACAGCCGCGTGGCGTGGACATAGGCATCGGCGTCGAAACGCTCGCCGGTCCAGAAGCTCAGAAGGTTCATCGAGGCCAGGTTGCAGGCCGTGTCGTCGAGGAACATGTATTCGCTGCACGGGTTCGATCCGCGGATGGCGCCGTCCTCGGGGCAGGTATGCCAGGCATTGACGGTATCGTGGAACTGGATTCCCGGATCGGCGCAGGCCCAGGCGGCATGACCGACCTGATCCCACAATTCGCGGGCGCTGACGGTCCTGGCGACCTTGCCATCGGTGCGGCGCAGCAGCTCCCACGGCCTGTCATCGCGGACCGCGTTCAGGAAGGCGTCGGTGACGCGGACCGAATTGTTGCTGTTCTGTCCCGAGACGCTGACATAGGCCTCGCTGTCCCAGTCGGTATCATAGGTCGGGAATTCGATACTGTCGAAACCCTGACGGGCATATTGCAGCACGCGGTTGATATAGGTTTCGGGTATCATCGCCTTCTTGGCACCCCGGATCGCAGCTTTCAGACCGTCATTGACGGCCGGGTCGGTCGCATCCTCGATGCTGCCGTCCCAGGCGCCGATGGCGGCGAAGATGTCGTTCAGCTTCGCCTCGTGGGCCTTGGACCCGGCGACGAGGCTGGCGACCTTCTGTTCCTCGATGACCTTCCAGTTGATGAAAGCTTCGATATCGGGGTGATCCATGTCGCAGATCACCATCTTGGCGGCGCGGCGGGTGGTGCCGCCCGACTTGATCGCGCCGGCCGCCCGGTCGCCGATCTTCAGAAAGCCCATCAGGCCGCTGGACCTGCCGCCGCCCGACAGGCTTTCGCCCTCGCCGCGCAGACTGGAGAAATTGGTGCCGGTGCCGCTGCCATATTTGAACAGGCGCGCCTCGCGGACCCACAGATCCATGATCCCGCCCTCGTTCACCAGATCGTCGCCAACCGACTGGATGAAGCAGGCATGGGGCTGGGGATGTTCATAGGCGCTGGCCGACTTGACCAGCTTGCCGGTCCTGAAATCGACATAGAAATGCCCCTGCGACGGGCCGTCGATGCCATAGGCCCAGTGCAGGCCGGTATTGAACCATTGCGGGCTGTTGGGCGCGGCCATCTGTCGGGCCAGCATGAAGCGCATCTCGTCATAATAGGCGCGGGCGTCTTCTTCGTTGGAAAAATACCCGCCTTTCCAACCCCAATAGGCCCAGGCCCCGGCCAGACGGTCAAAGACCTGTCTGGCGCTGGTCTCGCCGCCGTAGCGCTGGCTTTCGGGCAGGGCCTCCAGCGCATCGGTATCGGCCACGCTGCGCCACAGGAAATCCGGCACGCCCTTTTCCCTGACCCGCTTCAGCAGCAGGGGCACGCCGGCCTTGCGGAAATATTTCTGCGCGATCACGTCGCTGGCGACCTGGCTCCAGCCCTTCGGCACCTCGACCTGATCATTGCGAAAGACGATCTTGCCGTCCGGGTTGCGGATCTCGCTGGTTGTCATGGTGAAGTCCACCGCGCCATAGGCCCCGGATTCCTCGGTGGTGAAACGCCGCTCGATTTTCATGCCTGCCCCTCGTTCATGCTCGTATCGCTGTCCCCGCGCCCCTGCCCCGGTACCATGGACATGCATCCCCAGCCTTCCACTTGCGGCAGAAGGCAGTCAGGCGCGGCAAGCGCCTGCAAGGCTTTCGATCAGGGTCCGGCCCGGTGTTTCGTGGTGCCGGTGGCAGCCGCCACCACATCTTGTGCCACCTTCGCCGTGAAATACAAACTGACGCCAGATTTGGTCGGTTTCAACTATTTTTTTACCATATGCGCGAAAGATTGGGCGTTGACAGACCCGGTTCGGCGTCGCCGTGGATTCGCTCACAGCTTTGCTCGCCGCAAGTTGTCCGCCCCTCAGAGGGGCCAAATAAGTTATTTATCGTCAATCACATACGGAATTTTATCCGGAACTTTTCCACAGCCTTATCCGCGATTCATCCAGAGGTTGTGCACAGATGATGCGACAAGGCCACAATGACAGAATTCAGCGATCTGGATGCCGGATCGCCTGGTCGGTGACGATCAGATCCAGCGGCTGATCGAAGGGCTCTGCCGGGATTTCGGGCAATTCCTGCGTCGCGAAGGCCAACCCGATCGCGCAGACCGGGCCCGCGGCGCGCAGCAATTGCAGGCTGCGGTCGTAATAGCCGCCGCCATAGCCGATTCGGTTGCCGGCCTTGTCGAAGGCGGCCAACGGCACGATCAGAACCGAGGGCGTCAGGACGGGTGCCGATTCGGGCGGATGGGCGGTGCCATAGGGACCGGGTTCCAGCGCGCCGCCGTCCCAGGCACGAAAGATCAGCGCGACCCCCCTGCCCGTCACCACGGGCAGGGCCAGCGGGCCCGAATGGGCCATCATGGCCGGGCGCGGATCGGCCTCGCCGCGCATCGGCCAGTAGCCCGCCAGCCCGGCCCCCGCATGGGGCGCCAGCGCCTGTGTCAGATGGCGGGTGATCCCCGTCGCGTCGCCCTGGCCCGCCAGCCGCGCGGCCAGCGCCCGCGCCCGCAGCGCGGCCTTTGCGGCGGCGCTCACAGCAGCACGGCCGAGGCAAGACCGAGGAAGGCGAAGAAGCCCACGACGTCGGTCACGGTGGTCACGAAGGTGCCCGAGGCCAGCGCCGGATCGGCGCCCACCCGTTCCAGAGCCAGCGGGATCAGGATGCCGGCAAGGGCGGCAACGGCAAGATTGACGATCATCGCGATGCCGATGACGGCGGCCAGCGACACGCCGTCGAACCAGAACCACGCCACCACGCCCATCACCAGCGCAAAGGCCAGCCCGTTCATCACCCCGACGATCGCCTCGCGCCGGACCACGCGCCAGACATTGCTGCCGGTCAGGCTTTTGGTGGCCAGCGCGCGGACCGCGACGGTCAGGGTCTGGGTGCCGGCATTCCCGCCCATCGAGGCGACAATCGGCATCAGCACCGCCAGCGCGACAATCTGCTGGATCGTCGCCTCGAAGATCGCGATGACCAGCGAGGCGACGATGGCGGTGAAAAGATTGACCAGCAACCAGGGCAGCCGCTGGCGCAGGGTCTCGACCACGGTATCGGTGATCGCCGAATCCTCGCCCACGCCGGCAAGGCGCAGGATGTCTTCCTCGTGTTCCTCATCCATGACGTTCATCGCGTCATCCATGGTGATCACGCCGACCAGCCTTTCGTCCCGATCCACGACCGGGGCCGAGATCAGGTGATACTGGTTGAAGGCATAGGCCACGTCGCCTTCCTCGGCATAGGCGCTGACGGTACGGAAACTGTCCTCGGTGATGTCGCTCAGGGCGGTGGCACGGGGCGAGGCCAGAAGGCGGCCAAGCGCGACATATCCTGTCGGATGGCGGCGCGGATCGACAAGAATCACGTGGTAGAACTGTTCCGGCAGCCACTCCTCGCTTCGCAGAAAGTCGATCGCCTCGCCGACGGTCCAGTGCTCGGGGGCGGTCACGGTCTCGGACTGCATCAGGCGGCCGGCGGAATATTCGGGATAGCCCAGCGATTGCTGGACCGCCGCCCGGTCGCTGTCATCCAGCGCGGCGAGAATTTCGGCCCGGCCGGGTTCGTCCAGATCCTCGATCAGGTCGACGACATCGTCGCTGTCCATCTCGCGGACAGCCTCGACCAGCACCGCGCGGGGCAACTGTTCCAGCACCTCTTCGCGGATGCCCTCGTCGATTTCGGACAGGATCTCGCCGTCGATCTCGCCGGAATAGAGATGCAGAAAGGCGCGACGCTCGGCGCTGGAAAGCTGCTCGATCACGTCGGCGATGTCGGCGGCGTGCATCGGCTCCAGCAGGTCGTTCAGACGTGCCGAATCCTCGTCCTCGATGGCGGCGTGGATGCGATCCAGCAGGTCGTCGCGCAGCTGGAAATCCTCGTCGTCGCGATCAGCGGCGTCGGCGGCGATCTCGTGGTCCGTTTCCGGGCTCTTGTCGTCGTCGGCCATGCCTCGTCTCCTGCCGTTCGAGGTTCCGTGACTGATTAGGTCGGGCGCGCTAGCGGTTCAACAGGTCAAGCGCCTCGCGGTGCAATTCCGGGCTGCCGGCGGCGACCACCTGCCCGCCCCCGGCGGCAGAGCCGCCCTGCCAGTCGGTCACGATCCCGCCCGCCGCCTGGACCACCGCCAGCGGTCCGGCGATGTCATAGGCTTGCAGGCCCGCCTCGATCACCAGGTCGATCTGCCCCATCGCCAGAAGCGCGTAGGCATAGCAGTCCAGACCATAGCGCGTCAGCCGCGCTTGTTGCGAGACGCGGCGGAAAGCGGCGGCCTCGGCCCCGGTGCCGATTTCGGGGAAGGTGGTCATCAGCAGGGCGTGGTTCAGCGCGACCCGTGTGCGGGCGCGCAGCGGCGAGGTGCCGCCGCGATGGGTCAGACGGGCGATCCCGAAGCCGCCTTCGAAACGTTCGCCGAGATAGGGCTGGTCGATCAGCCCGTATCGGATCCCGCCCGCGTCGCGCAGGCCGATCAGGACACCCCAGCTTGGCGCCCCGCACAGAAAGGCGCGGGTGCCGTCGATCGGATCGAGGATCCAGGTCAGACCGCTGCTGCCGTGCCGCGATCCGAATTCCTCGCCAAGCACGGAATCGTCCGGGCGGCGTTCGGCCAGAACCCTGCGCATGGCGGTCTCTGCGGCACGGTCGGCCTCGGTTACGGGATCGAAACCGGCCGGGCGCTTGTTTTCGGCCAGAATGCCGGTTCGGAACAGCGGCAGGATCGCGCGCCTTGCGGCATCGGCCATCAGGTGCGCGGTCTCGATGATCTGCTGCCTGTCTTCCATCGGCGCCCCCGTGACATTGCGTCACGAGGTCTAGCCGCATCGGCCCGGACCCGCCACCCCCGGCGGCGGCCGGTGCAAGACGGACCGTGACACCAGCCGGTCAGCGGCGGTTTTCCTGGCCGTCTTCTGCCTTTCAGGCAGCGTCCGACAGAACCCGCGCCAGTTCGAAGATCTGCCGACGCTGCGCGGCCGGCATCGCATAATAGGCGCGAACCAGTTGCAGCGCCTCCTTGTCGGCCAGAATGTCGCCCGTGACCTCATCGGCCAGCGCGCCTTCATGAAGGCCCTCGAAGAAGAAGCTGACGGGGACATCCACCGCGCGGGCGATGTCCCACAACCGGGACGCCGAGACCCGGTTCATCCCGGTCTCGTATTTCTGGATCTGCTGGAACTTGATCCCGACCTTGTCAGCAAGCTGCTGCTGGGTCATTCCGATCATCCAGCGACGATGGCGGATACGCTTACCAACATGAACATCAACACCGTGCTTCATCGTCCTACCTCGCTCAATCTAAAGAGGCAGTAGCCCAAGGTGTCACAATTATCGAGTGTCAACATGGTTAACAGGCCCGTTTCTGACCAAAAAGACAGGTCGGGGTTTCCGTAGTCCTGTCCATTTGGACAGGTTGGCACAACGGGATGAAGTCATTGCGTTAATTATGGAGAGACAGAAATGGCCGAGACGATTCGAATCGCCGAGATCACCGCTTTGGGACAGGTGCCCGTGCTGCGCGACGCCAGCCCGCCCGCGGCCCGCCCGGACGAGGTTCTGGTGCGGATCGGCGCCGCCGCGCTGAACTTTGCCGATCTGCTGAAGGCAAGCGGCCAATACCAGGAAAAGGCCACGCCGCCCTATGTTCCGGGGCTGGAGGGTGCGGGCCAGGTCGTCGCGGCGCCCGACGGCTGCGGGTTGCAGCGTGGCGACCGGGTGGCGGTGCTGCATCCGGGCACGATGGCCCAGATCGTTGCGGTGCCTGCGGATGCCTGCCTGCCCCTGCCCGATGCGATGCGCGACGAACAGGCGGCCGGTTTCCAGATCGCCTACGGCACCAGCCATCTGGCCCTGACCATGCGGGCAAAGCTGAAACCGGGCGAAACGCTGGCGGTGCTGGGCGCCGCGGGTGGCGTCGGATTGACCGCGGTCGAGATCGGCCGGGCGATGGGTGCGCGCGTCATCGGGGTTGCCCGCGGGCGCGAAAGGTTGCAGGCGGTGCGCGCCGCCGGTGCGGATCTGGTCATCGACAGCGACGATTGCCCGGATCTGAAGGCCGCGCTGCGCGATTGCGGGGGGATCGACGTGGTCTATGATCCGGTCGGCGACCGGCCCGGCGCCGCAGCCTTCGGCGCCCTGAAGCGCGGCGGTCGCTTTCTGGCCATAGGCTTCGCCGGCGGCCAGCCCCCGGTCCTTGCGCTGAATCACGCGCTGGTCAAGAACATCGCCATTCACGGCTTCTACTGGGGCGGCTATGCCAGCCTGGATCCGCAAGCCCGGCGCGACAGCATGACGGCGCTTCTGGCCTTGTTCGAGGCCGGCCGGCTGAAGCCGGTCGCGGGCAGCAGCCTGCCGCTGGAGCGGCTGGACGAGGGCTTCGAGATGCTGCGGCGACGCAAATCCGTTGGAAAAGTCGTGATAACCCTGTAAACAGCGCAGATGTGATACGCGCGGCATATTGAATCGCGGGCCGGGTCTGCCAATATGATCGGCATGACTTGGGGCCGTTGAGCCCAACCGCAAAAGGGAGACGTAGATGGCAGATTACAATACGTACCGCTCGGCCCAGAGCGTCGGCACCCGGACGGGTGCGGTCGATGAAGGGCTGCGGGCCTACATGAACAAGGTTTATGGGCTGATGGCGGTCGGCATGGGTGTAACCGCCGTCGCAGCCTATGGCATCAGCAGCGCCGCGGTCGATTCCGCCGGCCAGTTGACGCAATTGGGCACCGCAATCTATGCCTCGCCCCTGAAATGGGTGATCGTCTTCGCGCCCTTGCTGATGGTCTTCGCCTTCGGCGCCGCCCTGAATCGCCTGTCGGTGCAGGCCGCGACAATGATGTTCTACGGTTTCGCGGCGCTGATGGGGCTGTCGATCAGTTCGATCTTCCTGGTCTATACGCCGTTCTCGATCGTGCAGACCTTCCTGGTGACGGCGATCGCCTTCTCGGGACTTTCGCTGTGGGGCTATACCACGAAGAAGGACATCTCGGGCTGGGGCAGCTTCCTGATCATGGGTGTGATCGGCCTGATCGTCGCCTCGATCGTGAACATCTTCCTGCAATCCTCGGGGATGCAATTCGCGATCTCGGCCTTGGGTGTGCTGATTTTCGCCGGTCTGACCGCCTATGACACGCAGAACATCAAGAATACCTACCTGCGGCTGGCGGGTTCGGATCAGGATTTCCTCGGCAAATCCGCGATCATGGGCGCCTTGCAGCTCTATCTCGACTTCCTGAACCTGTTCATGTTCCTGCTGCAATTCATGGGCGGACGCGAATAAGGCGCAATTTTGCAAAGACACGGGAAAAGGCCGGGCAATCGCCCGGCCTTTTTCATTGACGCCCCGATCATCATGGTTCCGGTCAGCTTGCCGGGCCACCGATCAGGCGCAGCACCACCATTCCCGGAGACCGCTGCGGATCGGTGACGAAAGACAGGCTGCCCGCGCCCAGGCCCGGCAGCGACAGCGCAATGTCGCGGGCCAGAGCAGCATCGGCATCGTAGGCATAGCTGACCGCGCTGCCGGCGTCGGGCGGCGCTGCGGTTTCCACGATCTCGGTCCAATATCCCGTCGCGTCGAACACGCGGATCAGATCGCGCGCGAAACGCGACGCCGCGGCGTCGCCGGGCGAAACCTGGATCCGGATCAATCCGGACGGCGCCTCGCCTTCGTCACCGGCCTGATCGAAAACCTGCCACGGCATCGCGGCATAGCGTGACGCGGCAGGGCCGACGCGCGACACCCGCCAGACCAGCCGCCCTGTCGTGCCGGCCAGATCGACGCGCAGCGCCGAGCCCGGGACATCGTCGGAAAACACCATCCGCGCCGGGTCGGACGGCCTGTCTCTCCGGGCGATTTCAACCCGGAAAGGCAGAGCCCGGGCCGCAGGCGCGCCGGCCCATGCCATCTCGGCCCTGATCGGTCCGGACCGGGCCGGATTCCGCGGGACCAGCCCGGCCGAAAGCGGGATCGGCGGCTCCAGTCGGCGCTGTCCGGGCGGGGGCGGCGCCAGATTTGCCAGCCGATCCGCCGCCGCCGGCAGGCCGCCGCCCACATCCTCCAGCCAGTAGCGGGCAAGATCCGCGTTCCTCGGCACCCCGTCACCCGCAGCAAGGATAAGCCCCAGGTTATAGCGTGCCCTGACATGCCCGTTCGCCGCGGCCCGACCATACCAACCCGCTGCCGCCCGGGGATCGCGCGCCACGCCGTCGCCGGAATCCAGCAGCACCGCCGCGTTGAATTGCGCCTCGGCCAGTCCAAGTCTGGCGGCCTTCAGATACAGAGCCAGCGCGGCGGCGGCATCGCGCGGCCCGCCCAGGCCCAGATCGCGCAACAGCCCCAGCCGCACCATCGCCTCGGCCGAACCCTCGTCCGCCGCGGCCTGCCACACCGCATCGGCGCGGGCGAAGTCGCGAGCCTCGAAAGCCTGCTGGCCATCTCCAAGCGGATCCGCCCCGGCGGACAGCGCCAGGCCAAGGGATAGAGACAGCGCACCGGCCCAGACCGACTGGCAGCCTCTATCGCCAAGAAATTTCGACAACGCGATTTTCTCGTTTGGCGATCCCGTCATCGGTCTCGACGGCCAATTCGCTCGTGCCGCGTCCCAGGACCTGCAACCGATCGACGGGAATGCCTCTTTCCACCAGGCCGTCGGCCACGGCCTGCGCGCGCCGGATCGACAGGCGAAGATTGTAATCGGGCTTGCCGACCGTATCCGCCCCCCCGGCCACGATCATGACGATGGGGTTGCCGTCCCGGAACAGGCGCGCCGCCTGATCAAGCGTGCCGCGCCCATCGGAGGAGATGCCGGCGCTGCCGGTCTGAAAATAAATCTTCAATGTGTCTGCATTCGTCTGCTGAGCGCCGACGGAGGTTGCAAGCGCCAGGCCGACGCTGAGAGCAATCAAGAGGGGATATCGTCTGAACATGAAGCTACCTTTCACCTGACCCCGCAAGCCTAATCCCCACATGGCCGATGTCCTTACAAGATTTGGTGTTCGGCCGGGTTTCCGCGGCTTTTCGCTGTTCATTTCTATCTTGCAGAGAACCGATCCCTTGCGCCTCGCCTTCTGAGCGAAACCCGCCGGTCGCGCGCGCGAATCGCGCCGCCGCCCGTCCGATCGCAACCGGGGCGCGACGACCGCGCCGCCGCGCCCGTCCGAAGCGCGACAAACTTTCATGGTTTTCCGGCCAGCCATTAACGGATCGGACAGCCCCCCTGCGCTAGTGTGCAAACATTGCAAGTCTCGGCAGCGCGAATGGGTGGGCAGTGACGGATGAAATCGTGGAAACCGGGGCACCCGCCCCCGGCGAACAGAGCAGCGGTTGGGCCGATGCCCTGCCCGCTCTGGTCCTGCTGGTGCTGGGGCTGGCAGGACTGGCGACGGCCACCATTCTGACCAGCACCGTTCCCGGGCAATATCTGATCCTGGCACGCCCCGGGACGGCGACCGGGGCGATCCTGGACATGGTCTATCGCGCGCGCGGCGGCATCGTGGGCTTCGGCGGACTTCCCGGAATAGCCCTTGCCGCATCAGACGATCCGGGTTTCGCGGAGGCCGTCCGTGCCGAAGGCGCCTGGATCGTTCTGCCCTCGCCCAAGCTGCTGGGCTGTTTCGGTCCCCCCGGAAGAGATCTGTGATGAACGCCGAAATTCATCGCTTGCGCGAACGTTTCGGCGCGCTTCTGGTCTGGCTGCTGTGGGCGCATGTGCCGGTGCTGGGCGCGGCGGCGGCATGGAACAAGGTCATGTCGGTGCCGGCCGCCATGCTGATTGGGGCGGGACTCGCGCTGATCTATCACATCGCCTGGCTGCGTTGCGGCACGGGCGCGGTCACGCGCAACCTGTCAGGCATCGTGCTGATCGGAGAGCCGGCCTTTCTGCTGATCCTGTTTGCCGGTCACCCCTGGCAGATGGACATGCACATGTATTTCTTTGCCGTCATCGCATTGAACATCGCCTGGTTCGACCGCGCGGTAATCGTATTTTCGGGAACCGGCACGGCGCTGCACCATCTGCTGCTGCTCTATTTCCTGCCCTATGCGGTGTTTCCCAGCGACGGCGATCTGGCGCGCGTCGTCCTGCACGCCGTCATCGTCATTTTCCAGATGCTGGTGCTGCTGTGGGTGATCGACATGGTTCGCAAGGCCTTCGAGCGGATCAGCGTGATGAGCGATGAACTGATCGCCAAAAGCGTCGCGCTGGAAGATCGCAATCGCCTGGTCGAGGAATCCAGCCGCGCGAAAAGCATGTTCCTGGCCAATATCAGTCACGAGATTCGCACACCGATCAACGCCGTCCTGGGATTTTGCCACCTGTTGCAGCGTTCGCGCCTGGAACCACGCCAGCGCGACCACGTGGCCAAGCTGAACGATGCCGGCGTCTCGCTGCTGCGACTGATCAACGACGTCCTCGATTTCTCGAAGAACGAGGCCGGCAAGCTGACGCTGGAATCGCATGATTTCGATCTTCGCGCCGCGATCGGCAGCCAGATCCAGCTTGTCGAGGAAAGTGCGCGGGCCCGGGGCCTTTCATTGGCGGCGCGGATCGACGATCGCATTCCTGCGCTGGTCACAGGCGACGAGTTGCGCCTGAATCAGGTCGTGCTGAACCTGCTCAGCAACGCGATCAAGTTCACCGAAAAGGGTGGCATCACCATCTCGGTCCGACAGATCAGGAGCGATGCGGAC